>WALG01000151.1 GCA_015522955.1 DHVE2 group archaeon | reverse complement strand
GAAACAAACAATTATTTCCCGCAATCTTTAGTAATCTTTATATTGATGTTTAAATTACGGTGGATTGGTGTCACAATGAAACGGACTTCAAGGCACTGGAAAAAGCGAGGAAAGATGCGATGGAAGTGGAGAAAAAAGCGAATGCGCCGCCTGATGAGACAGAGGAGAGCAAATAAGAAGTAATGGGGGCATGGGGTAGTCAGGCATCCTGGTGGGCTCCAGTTAGATGATGATAAGCGGGTCGGCTGAGAAATGATGAGTAACTGGAGCGCTGACCCGAGGAGAGACCCGCGGACCTGGGTTCGAATCCCAGTGCCCCCACTCTCTCATCAACATTCTTAAGGTCGAATAAAAATATTTTTTCAGGTTCTGCAAAGGTTCTGCTTGAAAAACCGGGGGCAATTGCCCCCTATAAAGTTTTCGGTTGCCCCCGAACCTATGGTGTGGGGGCAGCTATCACTTTGTTGACTAAACCAACGGGGGCATTGAATTGAAAGGGGTAATAGGAATAGGTCTTACAATGATAATATCTAAGGTAAGAATGAGTTTTTCATATTTTTCGATACATAAAAAAGAAATAACCCCTAGTTATTTATATGAGGGTGTAATACTTAGAAATCAGAAGGCTTAGGAATGGGAAATAAGAAAAGGTATATTGGAGGAAGTTTTATCGTTATGCTTGGTAGTATCCTTACCATAGTCGGAATCCTGCTTCTCATAGGCTCATTCATGATATTATACGATTTCTCGCTAGTAATGGGCTCTATAATACTTATAATTGGGGGAGTCATTGTTGCATCAGTAGGCTACCATTACAGAGGAGAGAGAAAAATCCCCGAAGATATGTATCTTTATCACTAACCTATCATAATTAATATACCCTACTCTTCCTTTTCTGCCCTTTATATGATTATCAAACACTGTACAATTTTGAAGCGATCTGGAGTTCTCAATTTTCAAATCCTTTTTGTTTCCAGCCACAACACTCTTCGACATGGCAGAATCTTTATCGTTCTTTATTTTAATAGGGAAATGTGTTTCATACAAATCTGCCATTTAGAGAGGCATTGCAAAGGCCAAATGGTAAAATTTTAATATGGCTGCGATATTTACCATCGTATAGCCCCGTGGTGTAGTGGTCAAGCATCGGGGACTCTGGCGGGAACCACCAGCGGGTTCCTCTACCTCCTGCAACCAAAAGTTCTCGGAGAGATCCCTGGACGGAGGTTCGAATCCTCCCGGGGCTGCTTTTCGCCCTGTTTTTTACGATATTCGTCTATCTCTTTTTCAAGATAGGAAATCTTTATATTACCGCGTGCGATTACCCCCTGCCTAAAAAAGAAGGTGATAAATATGAATGCAAAAGAGTATGTGGAAAATGTAATTGAGTATGTGAAGGAAAAGAACCCCGCACAGCCTGAGTTCCACCAGGCAGTTACAGAAGTTCTTCACACCCTAGTGCCTGTCATTGAGAAAAATCCCAAGTACATGAAGTACAAGATTCTGGAACGTATCACTGAGCCTGAGCGCGTTGTGATGTTCCGTGTAACATGGGAAGATGATAACGGAGAGTTGCGCATGAATCGTGGTTACAGAATTGAGTTTAATGGTGCTATTGGTCCTTATAAGGGAGGTTTGAGATTTCACCCCACAGTCACCCTCGGAGTTTTAAAATTCCTTGGATTTGAGCAGATATTTAAAAACGCCCTGACAGGAATACCCATGGGCGGCGCTAAAGGCGGCTCTGATTTTGATCCTCATGGTAAGAGTGATGCTGAAGTTCGAAGATTTTGCGAGAATTTCATGATGGAACTTTACAGACATATTGGGCCAAATACGGATGTCCCCGCTGGAGATATCGGTGTTGGCGGCCGAGAAATTGGCTATCTCTTTGGTGCTTATCGCAAAATAGTGAATCGCTGGGAAGGTGTTCTCACAGGAAAAGGTCTGAACTGGGGTGGTTCCCTGATAAGACCTGAGGCAACCGGTTACGGTGCCACATATTATCTCGTTGAGATGCTTAAGAAATTCAAGAGCAAGAAGGACCTCAAGGGCTATAATGTGGCCATCTCTGGAAGTGGTAATGTAGCACAGTTTGCCGCTAAGAAAGTAACTGAATTCGGTGGCAAAGTTGTCACGCTCTCAGATTCCAAGGGTGCTATGTATCTACCGGATGGAATAAATGAGGAGATATGGCATGCAGTTTATGAAACCAAGGCAATAAAGCATGGCAAACTACAGGAAGTTGCAGAAAAGTTTGATCTCCCATGGTTCCCTGGTAAGAAATCATGGGAAGTTGCTGCAAAGGAAGCTGGAGAGGTGCACATAGCATTCCCATGTGCAACCCAAAACGAAATAAATATCGAGGATGCAAAGACCCTTGTAAATGCAGGTCTAATCGCTGTTGTCGAGGGCGCAAACATGCCGGATACACTTGACGCAATAAATCACTACTTCGAAAATGACATAATATTTGGACCTGCAAAGGCTGCTAATGCAGGAGGCGTTGCAGTTAGCGGTCTCGAGATGAGCCAGAATGCACAATTCACTTACTGGACAGCAGAGGAGGTAGACCGCAAACTCCACAATATAATGGTAAATATATTCAATACCGGTGTGAAGTATGCAGAGAAGTACGACAAACCTACAAACCTGCTTCTTGGCTCTAATAT
>WALG01000150.1 GCA_015522955.1 DHVE2 group archaeon | reverse complement strand
TAGCCTCTGTGACGCGAATAAAGAAGAGGGAAATTGGCAGGGTGTACCGCATAATGAGCAGAACGCTGAAACTTAATATAATGCCCACAAAACCCGAAGACTATATTGATAGGTTCTGCTCCAAACTGAAACTCAGCGGGGAAGTCAAAAAGAAAGCATACGAGATAATAAAGATTGCCCGTGAAAGAGATGTAATCTCTGGCCGTGGGCCAACCGGTGTGGCAGCAGCAGCAATTTACATATCCTCCATACTTGTAGGTGAGCGTAGAACTCAGAGAGAGGTAGCGGAGGTTGCTGGGGTTACTGAAGTCACAATCCGTAATCGCTACAAGGAACTGGTGGAGAAACTCCACATTCCTGTGGAGATTTAAGTTCTCTCTTTTTTATTGAGTCTGATTATTCCCTCCATTTCAAGTATACGAAGCATCTTTTTCAACTCGTTTCTTTTTATAGTACCGTACTCCTCCCTAAGGGCTTCTAGGGCATCCTTTATAGGAAGCATTTCCCCCAGCATAAGAAGTTCATGAAGAAGAACTAGATTACCTGGTTTTCGGGTAAAAATCCGAAAGATCTCTCTGTTATTCGAACTAATAATATCTTGGGTAACCATGCCTCTCTTCAGCCAATGGATAGATATATCTTTCTGTATCTTTTTTCCATTATTTATTCCAAGATAATACGAGTCTCTCCATAACCCGTGAGAAACAAGACTCTTGGCAACCCTTACTTTTCTCTGCATATCTATTTCCCCTAAAAAAATCATTTTATAACTATGAGCAAATCTGCTCAGTTCATTCAGATTACCAGTGGAGAGAAATACAGCACTGGATAGCACGGCTCTTCCTATAATCTCCACGGTGTTTTTATGAATTTTGTCCACAGAATCCTCACTGGAATGGTAGTATGGATCTGGCCATGTAATCAGGGTAAGCGCAGGTACTCCAAAAATGTTGAAAATGTCATGGTCACTTCCCATTCTGTAAGGATGTACAGAACTCTTAATTATGGGTAAGTTTCCGAACTCGGAAGTTTGTGCATTCGTCCTCTTCAGAAAGAACTCTACTACGCCTGAGAGTATTGAGAATCGTGAGAGGGAGGGTCTCACAAGCACAACACTCTCACCGCCAACCATATCAAGATTAATTACTCCGTAATAATCTTTAAGGTTCGCAAATCTTTCTACAAATGCACCGCTTCCAATATGCTCTGGAATCCATAAAAATGCAAATCCCAGCCGCGAGGTATCAGAATGTATCTTGCTCAGGAGCCTCGCAAGTTCCAGAAGCATGGCCGAACCGCTAGCATTATCATTGGCGCCAGGCTTAGGATGGCAGAGATGTGCGGAGAAGAGCAAATAGGGTGGCTTGCCTATGGTTGCATACACGACGGGCATAACCTCCTTCTCCTTTATCTCCGTTTTCACTCTTATTCTTCCATGTACTCTCTTGTCTCTCCTTCTTTTTTCAATAATTTCCAGAGCCCATGTTTCGGAAATGGCTACTGCTGGAATTTTAGCCCACACAAAATCTTTTTTCTGTAAAAACAGACCCACATAAGGAAGAGCGTTTTTTAATCCTCTGCGGTAGATGATAAAGCCTATTGCACCCACCTCATTGGCCTTACGGTAATTCTCTCTCCAATTTTCTCCAATGAGAACTATTTTTCCTCTGGCCTTTTTCCAGTCTTCTTTTCTCTCTATTACCACAACTTCCCCTTCACATTCTCCCGATGGGCTATGAGCAAGCACTACAAGAGGACTTTTTTCTGTGGTTAACATCTTCTCTTCGATCTCCACTTCTCCATAGATAACCTCCCATCCTATTGGAACTCTTAAATTTGCGAATTTTCGGAGACCATCGTAAGTCTCGCTATAAAGTACTGCAGAAATCTTAAGGCCGTTGAGAGAACCCATAATAAAATCTGCAGCGTCTGCAAGTCCACGGGAACCCTGAATTCTGTGGAATCTGGAAATTGAAGCAATATCCTCTATTACTCTTTCTGCCTGGAAACTCTCACTCATTTTCAGATATTTATCTACTTGCATACATATGCAATGGTCTCCTTGAAGATAAATTTTTGCCTCCACATGCAAGTATATTTCAGGTGCGTAATTCAAAGAAAAGCGATAATCTTTTCAGAATAGCCATAATTACCAATCTTTCTCTGTATCTATATTCTCCTAGAGAGTTTGATGAATTACGTGGATTTTTTTATGTTGGATTCGAGAAAATAAGTGGAGATTATATAGTTAAAGAGTTGGTGCTAAAGTATAATTTTAGTGATGATAACTTAAAAATGCTACCTTTGGGTAACGACTTTTCGGGGAAAAAATCTGTATTTCACGGGAGAAAGAGGACACTATGGGTTGTATGATAACAAGTTTGGGTATGAGTGGTTAGAGTCCCATGAACTTGTGGGTATAAACGTAGAAAACAAAGAAATAAAAAGCGGAGAATTTTCTGATATTTTTAATAGATTTGTATCATACATCTCCAAGTTGGGCGAATCACACAATCATATTCACGGCCATCCTTTACTACGGGTATCCCTCTTTGTTAGGATGGCAGGATGTGCATGAGTTGAAAACGCAGGTAGTTTTGAAAATAGTTGCAGGAGGTGAAAAAGAGCGAAATCCATGTGATTGCATAGCCCTATCTCATCCCTCTTGGAAAATGATGAGGGAATAGAAAGAGTATACGGGAGGCCTAAGAATCTCTTCGCGATTAAAACACGGGCTTAAATTTAAATACTCCCTTGAGATAAGGAGCATTGCATGAGGTGATACTGCATGAAAAAAGACCTCATTTCAATAGTGGACATAAAGAATGAACTTGAGGAAATAATCGACCTTGGCTTGGAGATGAAGAGAAGGCAGAGGATAAGTGAGGTTTACGAGCCTCTGAAGGACAAGAGCATGGCTATGATTTTTGAGAAGCCCAGCACAAGAACGAGAGTATCTTTTGAAGTGGCTATGACCCAGTTAGGAGGTCATGCGCTCTATCTATCTCCCAGAGATATGCAACTGGGGCGGGGAGAAACCATTGCCGATACCGCGAGAGTACTCTCAAGATATGTGGATGCAATTGTCTATCGTGCCTACAAGCATGAAAATATGATGGAACTTGCCGAAAATGCCTCTGTGCCTGTGATAAATGCTTTGGATGATGTGGAGCATCCCTGCCAGATAGTTGCAGATTTAATGACAATCAAGGAGAAGAAGGGAGGATTTCGTGGACTGAAATTCACCTATGTGGGGGATGGCAATAATGTGGCAAATTCCTTAATGCTTGGTGCTGCCATAGTAGGCATGGATTTCTATATTGCGTGTCCTGAGGGTTTCGAGCCAAGATCTGAAATAGTAGGTCAGGCGAAAAAGATTGCCAATGAAACGGGTGCAAGGATAGTGATAACCCATGATCCTGTTGAAGCGGTAAAGGATGCGGATGTAATTTACACAGATGTATGGGTAAGCATGGGAGACGAGGCAGAGGCGGAGATGCGTCTTAAGGTATTTAGACCATATCAGGTCAATGAGAAATTAGTAAAGCATGCCAAGAGCAATTACATATTTATGCACTGCTTACCTGCACATCGTGGATATGAGGTTACTGATGAAGTCATTGACTCCCGAAACAGTGTGGTTTTCGATGAGGCAGAAAATAGGCTGCATGCGCAGAAGGCAATACTGGTGAGGCTTATCAAGTCATAACTCATTCTTTTCTTTTGAAAAGTTTCTCAAGGTCCTTCAGTTTCAATTTTATCATGGTAGGTCTTCCATGGGGACAGGTGTAAGGATTTTCACATCTTAACAGTTGCTCTACCAGTTTCTCCATCTCAAAAACCGAAAGTTTCTGATTGGCCTTTATTGCTCCTTTGCAGGATATTAGTTTAATGACATCATCCCTTTTCTTTTCTATCTCTTCAGGCCCAAGAGTGAGTATATCCTTTATTGCCTCCTCTGCATCTCCTCTGGTAAGTAATGGGGGGATGCCTCTAATTATTACGCTGTTACTACCAAAATCCTCTATGATGAACCCGAATTCCTTCAGAGTATCTTTTATCTGGAGGAGTTTAGTGTACTCCACAAAATCTAGGTGGAGAATTATAGGTTCCAGCAACTTCTGTATCTTCTTCTCTCTCATTTCCCTCAGGAATCTCTCGTACCTTATTCTCTCATGGGCAGCATGCTGGTCAACGATAACCAAACCTTCGGGAGAGCGCAGCACGATATATGTATCTCCAACCTGGCCTAGAACCTCCATCTTGGAGGTGCGCATTAAGGGTATGAAATCCTCAATTTTTTTCCCAGTTTTCGCCTCATCAACCTCGAAATGGGTCTCATCAACATGGGATAC
>WALG01000149.1 GCA_015522955.1 DHVE2 group archaeon | reverse complement strand
TACTTTACAAATACTTTTTTGAACATAGAAAAACTTATATAGTGACCTTTCAATATAAGGGATGGTGAGTAAGGTGAAGGGCGAGAGAGCAAAGAAAGAGGAGAGACTTACCGAACTTCTACGTAGAGCAGGGCTATCCAGGAATGTGGCCAGGACCCTTGCATATATGGAAGGAAAAGGAGAAGTAACTTCTGTGGAAATAGAGAAGAACACCACGCTGAGACAGCCAGAAGTAAGCATAGCGATGCAATGGCTTAAAAAGAAGGGGTGGGTTATAAAGCGAGATATTAAAAAGGAAGGAAAAGGAAGGCCCGTTCATGGATATAAACTGGCAAAGCCCTTTCCCAAAATAGTAGAGGAAATTACAAAGGATCTAGAGAAAAAAATAGAGGACATTAAAAAACTTATCGACGAGTTGAATTCTTTTTCCTGATTTCTACTCCATCTTTTCTACCTATTATTATCTCATCCACAAGATTTACAAAAAGGCCTATTTCCACAACACCCGGGATCTCATCTATTTCTCTTTCCAAGGTTTTGGGGTCTCTTATTTCTTCAAATTTACAATCAACAATATAGTTACCATTATCTGTAACATATATTTCCTCATTCCTGTATCTTAAAGAGGCTCGGCAGCCAAATTTCTCAAGGGCGCTCATGGTGCGTTGGTATCCGAACCTTGCAATCTCCACAGGTAATGGAAAAGAGCCAAGAACATTGCAGATTTTTCTTTCATCCACCACAATAACCTCGTATCTGGATGCATACGCCACCATTTTCTCTCTCAACAGAGCACCACCCCCACCCTTAATTAGATTCATCTCGCTATCCACCTGATCTGCACCATCTATTGTGAGATCTATCTCTTGGTACTCATTTATATCCCCAAGAGGGATACCTATCCGGGATGCAAGTTGCTCTGTAGCCCTAGAGGTGGGTATACCTATAATTTCCAAGCCGTCTTTTACCATCTCTCCAATCTTGAGTATAGTATATTTTACAGTACTTCCAGTTCCCAAACCAATTATCATGCCATCCTTAACTCTCTCAGCCGCTTTCTCACCTGCTATTTTTTTAAGTTGCTCCACATTCATATTCACACCTCCAAAGTGGTTCGCATGGGCGATATAAAAAATCCCATGGTAAAATTCTCCAATCCCCTTATTCTTAGTTTCACCTCATATCCATAGGTCCCAATTATTTCTACCTCATATCCTCGCAAACTTATTCTCTCAAGCATTCTTTTTTTGAAGTCCATACCAATTTTATCGTATTCTTCTAACTTACGAGGAATTATGTCGGTGAGACAGTAAAGTGCTTTTCTACCGCGGATTTTCTTAACCAATCCCAATGTTTGCAGAGCCTTCAAATTGCGATACAGAGTACTGAGACTAAACATTCCTTGAAGATATCCAATACTTTTACATCCACCAAGAAGATTACGCACAATCTGGGAACCTGTAGATCCATTAAGAATACTAAAAGTCTCAACATCTCCGGGCAATATCATCTCCTGTGGATAATACAATTTTTTATTGGTACTCACAGAGCCAATATAATCCTCACTCATCAATTTTTTAAGATGCCATTCAATTGCAGGCACGTTCGCACCCAGTTTTTTACCTAAAAAGGAAGAAGTTACACATGGTTTCCGGGTAAGTTCCCTGAATATCGCTCTCCTCAGGGGATTATAAAATATATGATATCCCTCCAATTCTTCAGGTTCTGTACGAAGAATATCCTCCAACGCTTTTCCTATCTTCAAAAGAATTCCTCCGAGATTATATCAGCAAGTTCCTCAATGTTTATATCTTCTATATCCTGATCCTCTATACTATTGAGTACTTTTTCAAGCCGTGAGAGAACCAGAGGGGATACACCTTCCATTTTCCCCATTATTTTCCGGCGTAATTCTTCTACGCTCTCTCGAGTTTTCATCCTCTTTCTCTCCATATGGGTTATAACAAGCCCAAAACCCTTTATTATTCTGTATGGATGTGGCTGCTCATCATGACGGCTTCCCCTCATCTTTATAACTTGCAATGCGCGTGAAGAGTTTTCCGGGGCATGATATCTGAGATGTATCACAGTATCTGCAAGATACATCGGTATTGCAGTTTCAGGTGAGGTGAGATTTGGAAGTCCATGTTCCTCCAGAGTTGCTACCACGGTGCCTATCTTGCGCAGTTCCTTTAACATAAATCCCAGAAGTTCCCGCTGCTGATATCTAGAAGGTATGGCCCAGATTACCGGAGTTAGAGGATCTATGGCTATCCTAACATCCGCACCTTTCCACCGGGATACAAAATCAGGCAGTTCCTTTTTGATGAATACCTGAAATTCCTTACCCGAGGCGTCGATGAAGATGAGTTTCTCCTCCTCAACAAAATACATGATGTCCTCCCACCCCATGTTCAGAGCATCTTTTATTATCTGCTCTTTATTCTCATCCAGACTTATGAATATTCCATCCTGACCTTCCAGAAGGCCTCGTCTTATGAACTGATTAGCAAAGGTAGTTTTGCCAGCACCGGCAGAACCTATGACCACATTGGAACTCCACTTATTGAACCCGCCAGAAAGCAGAGAATCCAGTCCTAGAATGCCTGTTTTAATCTTCTCCATCATCAGAATTTTAAATCATCTTGAAATATTTAAAGATTACCAACTGTCTCTTATGCACATCTCC
>WALG01000148.1 GCA_015522955.1 DHVE2 group archaeon | reverse complement strand
CCGAGTTTCCATGGGAGATTCCCGACGCATTAAAGAAGGTCTACAGATAATTTTCTTCTTTCTTAATGTTTTTTAAATTTACAATGCATCATGGAACTATCATGAAATAACTCAAAAATATGGATAATTAAAGAACTTTCCTATTTTCTCTAGGAAATCGATTAATTTTCTCATGGGGTTGAAGAAAAATACAGAAAATAATGTTACTGATTCCGTAAACGATTCTGTAAACGTTGAAAAATTATATGAGTAATTTTCTGCGAAAGGTTTATATATGTCGGACATATAACTATTAATTGTCAGACAAAAGTCAACAGGTGATGATTATGAGTCTTGAACATCTTGTGAAGGATGCTCTCTCTCTTGAGTATGATACAAGGGCAGAGAGTGATATACGGATAAAGGTGGTAGGTATTGGTGGTGCTGGAAGCAACAGCATAGATCGCCTCTCCAGGCAGAAGATAAAGGCGGAGATGATAGCCATAAACACGGATAAGGCGCATTTTTCAATAGTTAACGCTCACAAAAAGGTGCTAATAGGAGAGAAACTAACCAACGGGCATGGGACTGGTGGAGATCCCTCGCTTGGAGAGCAGATAGCACAGATGGCGGCCCAT
Source organism: DHVE2 group archaeon (assembly GCA_015522955.1). GTDB lineage: Archaea > Thermoplasmatota > Thermoplasmata > Thermoplasmatales > Aciduliprofundaceae > S014-41. Next base: position 4,822 of record WALG01000148.1, on the reverse strand, counting down.
GAGGTTTTTCACGTGCTCGATGGCGCAGATATAATATTCACTCTTGCGGGGCTAGGTGGAGGAACTGGAAGCGGTGCAGGTCCTATAATAACTGAAGTGGCAAAGGAGACAGGTGCACTTGTGGTTTCCATAGTGACAATGCCATTCAAGCCTGAGGGAAAGAGGAGATGGAGCATTGCTGAGCAGAGCATTGAGAAATTCCGGGGAAGTGCAAATACTGTAATTGTGCTGGATAACAACAGGCTCTTGGAGTATGCACCCAAACTTCCGGTTAAGAAGGCGTTTGGAGTTATGGACTATCTTGTGGGCGATATAATAAAAAATCTTGCGGAAACGGTGACGCTCCCATCTATGATGAACATAGATTTCTCAGATTTGAAGGCAATAATGAGGAACGGAGGCACCTCCACTATACTGTACGGAGAGGGAAATTATTATACTCCTCAGGACGCAGTGATGGACACTTTGAACAATCCGCTCATGGATATAGATTACCGTGGCGCCAGCGGAGCACTTATACATATCACGGGAGGCACTGAGATGACCCTTCAAACAGTATACAGGATTGCAGAGGGCATAACCTCCGGGATAAGAGATGATGCAGAGGTAAAGATAGGTGCCCGTGTGGATGGCAATTATACTAAGAAACTCAAAATCACAACAATTCTCACCGGGGTACACACTCCATACATGCCTAACAGGAATGCAGAGGTTTACCAAGATAGTGGAAAGATAAGTGATCTAATCTCTTTTGTTGCATAATTTTTTATCTTGTGGTCACTATCACACTATCTTCTGTGAACACCATGGTATGCTCAGTCTGTGCTACCATAAACTTCTTTCTCTCGTGCAGTACGGGAAAATGGTAAAGAATGCCCAACCAGGTGCCCTTTTTCAGGACAGATTCATAGTTCTCAAAGGCAGTGCACCATCGTGCTGCAAATGGTAGAGTGCGAAATTTCTCAAACATTGCTGCATATACTCCCTTCAAATCCGAGGTCTTACGAAATATGTAGATATTTCCTCCCTTTCCCTCGTGCACATATCCTTTTCCATTGGTGGCAAAAGGCTCAATTGCAAAGGCCATGCCGGGAATCAGTCTCTCTGGGGAACCGTCATCGAAGTTGGGAATCACTAGACCACTATGAAGATCATAGACATCCAACCCATGTCCAGTAAGGTTCTTTATGGGATTGTAACCGTAAAAATTCAGAGTCTCTTCAACCACACGACCTATTTCTGAAACCATTATTCCGGGCCTTATTGTCTTTATAGCGTTATTGAGCGCTTCCGCAGAGGCATTTATAAGGCTCTCCCATTTGTTTGTGCCCACCTCCACAGTTACTGCGGTATCAGAAATATAACCATCTATATGTGCCCCCAGGTCCAGTTTCACCACATCTCCCCTTTTGAAATACATTCCATCCCCCTTGATGGGTGAGTAATGGGCAGCAAAATTGTTGGGAGAGAGATTTACAGGAAATGCCGGCTCTGCGCCTGCGTCTCTTATATACTTTTCAACTTTCTCTGCAACTTCATAATAAGATACACCCTCTTTTATGAGTTCTTTTCCGTACTCTCTGGCCTCTTTTCCAATCTTTCCAGCCTCGAGATACTTTTTCAGATTCATTCAATTTCCTCCAGAAGAGTTCTTATTGTGTGAAAGGGTATCACTCCTTCCCTTATTAACTTAATCTCTTCACCCACCACAGATACCACGGTGGATGGTGTTCCAGGCAATACTCCACAATCCACACGATACACAACATTCAGTTTCAGAGTATCTTCTATCCTCCTAGGAGACTTGTCTCCGGCTATATTAGCACTTGTGAGTGTAATTGCCCCTATCTCTTCCATAAGTGTGAGAGGGATTGGATGTGCGGGAATGCGCAGAGCAATGGTATCCCAGGGAACCTTGCCTCGAGATTCGACCACAATGGTCAATGCTCCCGGCATAAAATTCTCTACTAAGATTCTTGCTGTCCTGTTTATGTGGCCTAGAGACTCCATCATCTCAATGCTTGACACGCCAATGGGAATGGGCTTATCCAAGGGCCTCTTTTTCAACTCAAATACACGGGTTATATCTCCCTCTATGCTCATGCTCAGCCCGTAAAGTGTGTCTGTGGGGATAATCACCGGATTTTCTCTCGCATAGGTAGCGATTCTTTTCACGCTCTCCTTAGAGCAGGGAAGTCTCACAGGCGGGCATCAGAGTGAGATTATAAAAATATTACTGGTGAGTAATACCAATTTCTTGGGAAATTATTAATTGTTTATTATAGTATTTATTTCTATTTGATTTATGTGACAGAGTCATCTATATTTCCTTATTCATTCCCTTGTATTCTAAGATTTTTAAATATCGTAAGATTCAAATATTTGTATAATATTGCCTATCTGTGCTAGGGTTTGACAAGGCTCTAGCATAGGTGGTAGATCTAATGGAAAGTAGGAAAAAACGGCATGGACTAATATCTGTTGTAGTGTTTATAATGATTTTCAGTGTCTTTTCAGCGATGGTGTTTGTAGGATCCACACATGCTTCTGCCATGGTACCATTGTCTAGTGGATTCAATTCACAAGTTATCCATAACGGAGAATTTATAGGCTATGCAAACGAGAACCAAAAAATATGGGTGACTATTGGACTCAAATGGAAAAATGAAAAATCCCTCGATCTGTTTTTGAAAGAGGTAAATGATCCAAATTCCCACAACTTTGGTAAATATATGACCTACAGTGAATTTAAAGAAAAATATTCCCCCAGCACAAATGTTTATAGTGAAATAATACAATGGATAAAAAGTTACCATGTGCATATCGAATACACATACGCCCTCAGAAACGCCGTAGTTCTCCATGATACTATAGGTAAAATAAGTAGATTACTAAACGTGAAATTTGGATACTTTGAATCGACAAATCCAAATTACAATAGAGATTACTTTGCTGTGCTGAATGAGCCACAGATACCTTTCTATTTGAAGCCTTTCATTTCTGGCATAAACGGATTGAACAATGCTGTCAGATTCAGACTGAATTACTACACGGCTAGTAGTGGGATAGATTATCTAAGCGGAAGTGATGTTGCCAAAATGTACAAAGTATACCAACTTTTCAACAATACCCCAGATGGTTCTGCAAGTTCCAAACATGTTTTTGCTACAGGCTTACGAGTAGCAACTGTACTGTGGGAAGGTGCAGATTCTTGGGGAGACCAATATGCACCCTTTGATCCGAATGCTGTTACCTATTACTATCAGCATGTAATCCCTACATGGATCCAGAACCTTGGAGTAATGTCAACGGTGCATTATTATGGTACATCTGGTACCGTGGCTCCTGGTAGTAACACTGATGGAAGTGTATCCACAGAAAATGAACTGGATCTCGAGATGGTAGGAACCTTGGCTCCTGGAGTAGATGCATTCTGTGTTTACGGCCCAGGTGGAAGCAACGGTGGACCTTCTGAGAGTAATTTCCCTGATAACGAGTATAACTATATCTTAAACACTCTTGCTGCTGAGAGTAGCCCTGTTCTTGTTGCTGTAAGTAATTCCTGGGGTGGTGGCGATTATCAGGAAAGCAGTACAACAATGAATGATGTAAAGGCTTTGGAAGCTATGGGCGTTACTGCTATGGCCTCGAGCGGTGACGATGGTGATACCACATCTCCTAGTGAACCCTCCACTGCAGCATATGACACTTATGGATTTTTAGCAGTAGGTGGAACCACTCCTGTACCCAATGGAATAGATCACACCACTTTGGATGATTATGCCAGCATGGGATATAACACAAATTTAGCCAATCCCCGTAGCAGCGAGATTGTTTGGTACGATGCATCTAGTACCATGTCTAATGGAGATCACTGGGGAACTCAGAGTGGAGTTAGCTCTGTTTATGCAGAGCCCTCTTGGCAGAGTAATTATATAGGGAGTTACAGCGGAAGAGTTACTGCGGATGTCTCGGCAATGGGTAATCATACGTTAATTTATGTAAGTAGCAGCAGTGGAACTCAATGGAGTGCTGTAGCGGGAACCTCAGTTGCATGTCCAGTCACAGCAGGTATGGTTGCGATGATGGATGCTTATTTAGGAGTAAATTACGGTATATCCGGCCATGGCCTTGGATTCTTAAATCCAATAATTTACAAACTTGGATATGACTATTATCATAATGGTAAATACACGAGTTCACCACCATATTTTGATGTTACACAGGGTGCTACAGGTGGCGGAGGGTCTGCTTCAACTGGATGGGATCAAGTCTCTGGATGGGGTGTAATAAATGCGTGGGACTTCATCCATGATATTGGATTTATCATAACCTCATCCTCCACTTCAGCGAGTATAAATGCAGGTGCAAGTGCAACTTACACACTAAATATTGCTTTTCCATATGATTGGACCACAGATGTAGGTCATTTTGTAATGAGTGGACTTCCCTCAGGCACAACTGTAACTTATTCTTCCAATTATGTACACCCTTCAGGAAACGGTGCCTCTTCCCCAATAACCATAACCATTCAGACATCAAGTAGCACACCTTCAGGTACGTATACACTCACTTTTGTAGCTTATACATATAACCATACAAATGGTCACTGGGGCAATTTGACAAATTCAATTCAACTAACTCTTACAGTTGGAAACGGTGGGAGCACTCCGACTGTACCTGGTGCACCACAGAATCTGCAGGCATCGGCAGGCAACGGATATGTTCTCTTAAACTGGCAGGCTCCGGCCAGTGATGGTGGCTCTACCATTACTGGGTACAAAATATATCGTGGTACCACCAGCGGCTCTGAGTCTTATCT
>WALG01000147.1 GCA_015522955.1 DHVE2 group archaeon | reverse complement strand
TACATCCATCGCTGGGATGGCACAGTGCAGCGATATACTCTCTCTGTGGATGTGTCTTAATCTCTCTTTTTTATTATTTTTCTGATAATCCATGTATTTTCCTCTCGTTCAACTTACACATGGATGATATCATGTAAGATGTTAAATTATCTTGAGATGCTACACCTGTCACCCTTCAGGAAAAATCCTAAATATCATCCTCCGATACCTCCCCAAGGTGAGAATATGGACATAGAGGACCTTGTTAAATGGGCTGAGAAAAACACCCAAGCGGATTATGTGGAGATAAGATATGAGAACCTATCAAAACTCCATGTAGAACTAAAGGATGAAACCTTTACCACATTTACCTCCGCAAGAACTTCCGGTTTCGGAATAAGAATTCTGGCCAACGGAGCATGGGGCTTCTCAAGCACAAATGATGCCCGAAAAGTAAAGGATGTCATAATGGATGCTTACAGTATGGCAAAGGCCTCTGCCAAGAGTAGGGATGAAAAAATAGAGTTGGCAGATGCGCCCATAGTTAGAGATAGGGTAACCTCAAAAATGCATCGTAAACCATCAGAGGTGGATATCGAAGAGAAAATTGAGAGACTTCTCTCTCTAGAAAAGCGGCTGAAAAATAATGAAAATGTGGCATCCTCAGATATAAGGTACCTGGATGCTAGTGGAGAGAAAATTCTTGGAACCAGCGAGGGAACCTATATTGAATGGGATAAAAACTATCTCTGGCAATATGTATGGCTAACAGGAAGGGATGAGCATGGTTTTGCAGCAGCCAGGGACGAGATTGGCAGTGTGGACGAAGGCTGGGAACTCTTTGAAAGGGAAAATGAAAATGTTCTGGAGGAAAGAATAATAAGAAAACTCAATGCCCAACTCAAGGGCACACCTCCTAAAAGGGGCGAATATCCCATTGTTGCAGGACCTATAATCGTGGGTATTATTGCCCATGAAGCCTTGGGACATCTTGCTGAGGCGGACCTCACAATAAACTCACCATTCCATGAGAGGCTCGGAAAGAAGATTGCTCCTGAATTTGTGAATATGAGTGACCGCATCGTAGAAGGCGGATTTGGAAACGATAAATATGATGATGAAGGTGTGCCTATTAGAGATGTACATATAATCAACGAGGGCATTCTTAAGGAAATAATGCTCAATAGAGAGTATGCAAAGAGATACGAAATGCAACCTAACGGACATGCCAGAGCAGAATATTATGGTGTGCCACCTATTATAAGAATGCGTAACACAATCTTTGAGCCTGGAGACCATACCTTGGAGGAGTTACTTGAAGGGATAAAATTTGGATACTATCTCGTTGATTTTCGTGGGGGACAGGCTGAACTCAACTCATCGTTCCAAGTAGGTGTGCAGGAGGGATACGTGATAAGGAACGGCGAGATTGCAGAGAGCATAAAAGATACCTCCATAAGTGGTATTGCAATAGAGGCACTGAAACACATTACTGCGGTGGGAAAAGATTTTGGTCTGGAGATGGGAAGGTGCGGCAAGGGACAACTTGCCTATGTGAGCAGCGGTGGCCCGCATCTAAGATTTGATAAGGGTATAATTGTGGGGGGACAGCAATGAATCTCATAAAGTATGGTGAAAAATATTTTGATGAACTGGAAATAGGAATATATCGCAGAAGAGAAATAAACGCAGAGATTGAACTAAATCGCATCTCCATGGCCACCTCCAGCATGCGCGTTGTAACCATAATACGCGGAATTTTAGATAGAAAACTGGGACTCGCCGTGATAGAGGGCGATGAAGAAGAGCATATAAAGGATGGCATCGAGAATGCAGCAAAGATGGCACGCATAAACAAAAGGGATGATAGATGGCATTCCCTGCCCTCTCCGCAGGTATATAGAGAAGCATTTCCGGTGAATAAAAAAGTAAGGGAGATAGAACCACAAATGCTCATTCAGACCCTCATGGAAGGCACAGGTGGAATAAGGGATAGAGACCCCCATAGCATGGTAGCCGGGGGTGCAGCCGGCAGCATATATGCCGAGAGAAAAATTGAAAATTCTCATGGATTGGAGAGTTACCTTGAGGACGGTGGTACCTACTTCTACCTCTATGCTGTGGGCAAAAAGAATGGATTTGTAACTCCCGGTATATTCGACATGGATGTGCGCCGGGATACAAATTTAGATGTAGAACGCGTGGTAGATAGTATATCTTTTAAACTTCAGAAAGCCTACAATATGGTGGGCGCAGAGAATGAAGAGGCAACAGTAGTATTTGAACCCTTTGCGCTTCAGAGCATCCTTGAATACACACTTTTCTTTGCCATACGAGGTGAGAGAAAGGTAAAGGGTACAACCCCGCTGGCAGATAAACTAGGGGAAAAAGTTCTGCACGAGAGAATAACAATGATGGATGACCCATGGCATCCACTGAGCATAAACAAGATAACTGCGGATGATGAGGGTGTAGCCACAAGACAACTCACACTCTTTGAAAACGGCATATTCAAAAATTTCCTGTGGGACAACTACTGGGGTAACATTGAAGGTACCGGGTCTACAGGAAACGGCTACCGGAATCTCCAGACCGGTGCCATAAACATTGCACCTCACAATGTGGTCATGCTTCCAGGAACTAAGAGTGTAAAGGACATAATCTCTTCCATCTCCAACGGTTATCTTGTATCCCTTTTCCAAGGAGCCCACTCCAGCAATCCAGAGAGTGGAGATTTCAACGTGGTAGCAAACCCAGCGTTTAAGATAGAAGACGGTGAAATAGTGGGTTCCACAGTGTTCATGGTCTCAGGAAACATATATTCCCTTCTCAACAAGGTTGAAGATATAAGCAAAGAACAGAGAAGCATTTATGGAATGGGTAGAGGTGTGTTCCCAACGGTTTCTTTCCATAATGTAAAAATAGCCAGGGTGAGCAGGTGATACGTGCCCTCCCCTTTCTTACAATTTTTGCAGTTGTGATTCTAAGCATATCCACCATGGCACTAAATTTCAGCCTGAGGGATGAGCACTCTATTAAAAACGCTGATTTTGATATTGTCACCTATGGAGCATTTGAAAAAAATGATACTCAGTACCTGTACCTTACTGTAAGAGGAAAAATAAATTTGGAGAACTCAAATCTGACCAAGAGTTATGAAGTGAATATCTCAGGTAGTAATGGATTTTTTCATATTTACATAATCTCTCCAGAAGACGAGAATTTTACTCTTGCCTTTGCCGCCACCACATGGGGTCGCATTTTCCCGTTTGAAAATTATTCTGTGAGGAGTAACAATCTCACGGTGTGCCTCTCAAAACAGCAGTGGGATGAGGTGGGAGATATTACACAAATTTTATTTTCTGCAGGAGAGATGAGTCTTAAAAGCGGAAAGGTAACCTATCTTGATAGAGTTTATTATCCTCCAAGAGAGATACCAGAGAAGCCTCAAAGTAATTTTCACTATATTTACATAGCAACAGCAGTAATTGCACTCCTAGTTCTCCTCCTTGTATATATTTTCTGGAGAAAGAGCAGAAATTATGTACAATAATTTTTTAATCCTCATTGCATTTCCCATGACATGCATCACATAGATGGTGAGCACTTAAGTATTGAGACTGTGGTGAGGGTGGCCCGCGATGGAGAGACAGTAGAAATCGCTCCCTCATGCGGAGAGAAGGTGGAACGCTCAAGAAAGGTAGTAGAAGATATCATAAAGAATAACCGTATTGTTTACGGCATAACCACAGGTCTTGGTGAACTGGTAAGGGTACGTATTCCATCTTCACAATCCGCAAAGTTGCAGGTGAATCTTGTGAGAAGCCATTCCTCTGGGGTGGGAGAATATCTTCCGGAGGAACTTGTTAGAGGTGCAATGTTAATCAGAGCAAACAGTCTCCTAAAGGGATACTCGGGAGTTAGAATGGAGGTAATAGAACTATTGGTGAACATGCTGAATTCCCACATTACTCCTCTCGTACCTAAATTTGGAAGTGTTGGTGCCAGTGGAGACCTTGCACCGCTAGCCCATATTGCCCTCGTGATGATTGGAGAGGGAAAAGCACTCTATGATGGAGAAATTCTAAATGGCAGAGAAAGTCTTGAGAGAGCAGGATTAAAGCCCATCACACTTAAAGAGAAGGAGGGACTTGCACTTTTGAACGGCACAGCAATGATGGCTTCCTATGCTTCATTAGCAGTTTATGATGCAAAAAATCTCATAAATGATGCAATCTTTAGCGCCGCCTTAAGTTTTGAATCTCTTGAGGGAACCGATAAGGCACTGGATCCAAGAATAATGGAGGTACGCCCACATCCCGGACAGGCAAAGATAGCCCATGCTCTTAGAGAAATTCTCAAGGACAGTGAGATTGTTAAAAAAGCCAGAAAAGAAAAAGTTCAAGATGCATATTCACTTAGATGTATTCCCCAGGTTTACGGAGCAATCCTAGATACCATAGAGTATGTGCACGGTGTGGTGGAGAGAGAGATTAACTCCGCAACGGATAATCCGCTCATCTTTGATGAGGCCATTTCAGGTGGTAACTTTCATGGCGAGCCCATCGCTCTTGCCATGGATTTCCTTAGCATAGCACTCACCGAACTGGGTAACATGGCAGAGAGGAGAATAGCGAGGCTGGTGGACAGTAAACTGAGCAATCTGCCGCCTTTCCTCATAGAAAATGGAGGATTGAACTCCGGATTTATGATACCACAGTACACAGCAGCGGCACTCTGTAATAGAAATAAGGTTCTTGCATATCCCGCCAGCGCAGATACCATTCCAACATCCGCCAATCAGGAAGACCACGTGAGTATGGGCATGAACTCTGCCATAAAGTTGAGGGAGATTGTGGAAAATGTGAGATATATCATCGCCATTGAGTATCTTTGCGGAAATCAGGCACTGCATCTCCATGGCTCTTCTGCGTCCGCAATAAAGAAAATACAGCAGGTTCTGGGAATAGAGAAAATAGAAAACGATACATCATTCCATCCCCTCATCGAGAAGATAAAGGACAAGATGGAGAGAGAGGAAATCATAAAAACTCTGGGTCGCAGATTATAACTTTCTCAATTTTTCCTTAAGGATCTTAACATCCAGTTGCGTCACAGCGAGTGGTATTTCTTCCAGAGTTGCCAGTTTAATTGCAAGGTCGTCAACCTTATGAGGTTGTACATAGACCACGACACTTGGTTTCAGGGGATGAGCACGGATTGCAACCATGGGAGAGCGCCCATAGTAAACTTGGGTGAATATCAGGACCCTATCAATGCTCCACCCATAAACCTTGAGATAATCCATGGAATTGTAATGCAGTATAGCCTTGAGACTATCAAGAATAGTGTAACCATATATGGGACGGGTGTTAGATACTTCAGTATTCACAATCTTGGCCTCCGCCACCTCCATAAATTTCTTCACACTTATCTCGTACGGAAAATCACGCATGTCTATTATGGCCTCCCCACCATAGGTCGTGGAAAATTTCTTTATTACCTTCCCACCCCTACGTTCATCAATCTCAATGAGTGCATTAACAAATCTCCGCACTAAATTCACCCCTGGGGATTTTCTCCTTCCAGATTCGTAATCGCTTATCACCGAGGAAGATATGCCCAGATATCTGGCCAGTTCCATCTGTGAGATGTGAAAAATTTCCCTCCACTTTCTCATTGTGGCCCCAGGCTTGGAGGATAAAACAATTTCTCCGGCTATCTTCTCACTGAGTTCCATACCTGGATCCATGGAGTCAAGAAATTTAAATATTGCTGAGTTTGTCGTGGCATACCTATTCTACAAATTTCTCCACAAATTTCTTCGCATCAGGAGCACTACCACTCACAAAATTGCCCTTTCCACCACCTTTTCCACCCTCACTCCTGAGAAGTTGTAAATATTCCTTCCTGAAAAATTCCTTTTCAGCGGGGTAAGCAAGGCACACCACATTCTTCCCAATTCCATAAAGCACTGGGATATCTTCATGATTTGCTATCTCCATAGCCCTTCTCTGAAGTACCTTGTAGTTTCCAGCAGGGAGATATAGATAATATATCCAATCTCCCTTGCATTTCACCTTTTCAAAAGGTATTTTTGCGCTCATCTCACGCAGGGCTTCTTCCATATCTCGCATACCTTTCTCAAGATTTTGTAGGTAAGCAGCCAAGGTATCCATATTCAGATTTCGAGGCCACATAACTTCTCGCAGAGTTTTGGATGCTTGCAAATGATATTTTCGGGCTTTTTCACCCACAACAAACTTTACCTCTTTTTTCTTCCCTGCTCTGAAGGAAGTAACAGCAAAATCTCCCACCTCGCTAAGGTTCCTCACATGAATACCCTTGCAGGCTGATACATCATGTCCCACGATTTCTACTATTCGTATTCTATCTTCTTTTATACGCTCTTTTCTTATTCTCAATTGAGGATACATATCAACCTCATCCTTGGGTATCCAGAAATCCCTGATTTCTGCACCCTTGCTTATAAGTTCTCTCAGTTGCTCTTCTGCCTCCAAAATATCGTGAATGTCAAGGTCTCCTTCAAAAACTATGGAGGATACATCTCCAAAATTTGCCTTGCCAAGACGTGCATCTCCCATATTCTGTAAAAATCTGAAAAACGCATGCTCGGCAGAATGGGCTCGCATAAGGTAATATCTCCATTCCCAGTCAAGTAAGAGAGTAACTCTACTTAGAGGGCAATCCTCATCCAGAATATGCCACAGGTTACCTTTGTGTCTTACACCTATTTTGCGATTTCCACAGAGCACATATCCCTTATCTGCAGGCTGCCCACCGCCTCCGGGATAAAAAATGGTATCGCTGAATCTGTACTCATTTCCTCTCCTTTCTAAGATTTCCACTTCAGTTTCCTTTAAATATGGATCCCTGTAATAGAGCATGAGTCCCCCTATTTCATAGGAGTTAATAACCATTGCCTCCGCATAGATAGAAATATTAAAATTTGAGTTCCCATAGCCTTACCGTGGATTTCTATTCAGAGGTTGCGGATGCCTTTCGAAGAGGAAAAATAAAAAGCAAGGAAGACCTGGAGAGATGGAAAAGCAGGATAGCAAAGAAATACCGGATGCCAAACCCCAGAAACTCAGAACTTCTAAAAAGATTGCCAGCGGATATTGTAGAAAAATATCGAAATATCCTGATTAAGAAGCCGTCGAGAACCCTCAGCGGTGTGGCTATCGTGGCCATCATGACCTCTCCATTCCCCTGCCCCCATGGTAAGTGCATATATTGCCCCGGAGGGCCAGATAAGGGTACCGCACAAAGTTATACAGGTCACGAACCCGCTGCACTGAGAGCAGCACAGTACAATTTCGACCCCTATGAGCAGACAAGAGTGAGAATAGAGCAACTGAATACCATAGGACACCCCACGGATAAAATAGATCTCATAATAATGGGTGGCACATTCACCGCAAGGCCACGTAAATATCAGGAATGGTTTGTCAAGCGAGCATTCGATGCCATGAACGGCGAGGATGCAGGAACTCTCGAGGAGGCCCATATGATAAACGAAGATGCAAAAAACAGGTGCATCGGGCTAACGGTGGAGACCCGCCCAGACTGGTTTATGGAGAAGGAGATAGATTTTGCGCTGCATCTTGGAGCCACCAGAGTGGAACTGGGTATTCAGACAGTGTATGATGATATCCTTAAATTTGTGAAAAGAGGACATGGAGTTAAAGAGAGCATAATTGCAACCCGTCTGGCCAAAGATGCCGGGTTTAAAATTAATTACCACATGATGCCGGGGCTCCCGGGGAGTACACCGGATAAAGATTTTCAGGCCTTCAAGAGAATATTCCAGGATTCCAATTTCAAGCCGGATATGCTCAAAATTTATCCCACACTGGTCGTGAAGGGCACGGAACTGTACGAGATGTGGAAGCGTGGTGAGTATGAGCCATATACTCTTGAGGAAATGATAGACCTCTTGGCAAAGGTAAAGAGTATAGTGCCTCCATGGATAAGAATACAGAGGATACAGCGTGATATTCCTGCAAAATTTATAGAAGCGGGAGTTAAACGTGGTGACCTTCGAAATCTTATTCATAAGGAGATGGAAAAGAGAGGACTGCGATGCAGATGCATAAGGTGCCGTGAGGTGGGTCGCGTGGGTGGTGAAAAATTTGAGATGCTGCGCAGGGAATATCCTGCCTCTAAAGGCAAGGAAGTTTTCCTTTCCTATGAGGATGAGAATTACGACTCTATTGCAGCGTATCTGCGGCTGAGATTACCCAGCCAGTATGCCCATCGTCCTGAGATGCGTGATGCAGCCATAGTGCGCGAGGTAAAGGTTTTCGGTAAAGAGGTGCCTGTGGGCATGAGAGATAGCGAGGCATGGCAGCATCGAGGCATGGGACGAAAACTTATGGAGGAGGCAGAGAGAATTGCCAGGGAGGAATGGAGTGTTTCCCGCATTGTGGTTATAAGCGGTGTGGGTGTCCGCAACTATTACCGTAAACTTGGCTACGAGAGAGCAGGTCCCTATATGGCCAAAAAAATATGAGTGTCTGGTGATAAATCTTATTTATGAGTATTATATATCCCGCTTATAGAATCCGACCATAATGGGTTTGCATTTTTGAATTCTGCGGGGCCGTGGGGTAGCTTGGTTATCCTACCGGCTTTGGGAATGAAGGGGCACCAAGGTTCCCCTTTCTAAACCCTTCCTTGCCCCTCCATCAGAATAGCCGGTGACTCCGGTTCAAATCCGGGCGGCCCCACTACGAGGAGACACCTACGCCTCGCCCCGCTAAAGCGAGGCTGGCTCGCAACTCGCTTCGCTCATTGCTCATTTCTCCCTCTACCCTCTTCCCTGAGGACTTTCTAAGAGGGGACACCTACGGCTAAGCCCTCCTACGG
>WALG01000146.1 GCA_015522955.1 DHVE2 group archaeon | reverse complement strand
TCTCTGTATATTCCCTTATCTCCCTTTCACCATGGAGGCCCAAAAATCTGGCAAATGCTTTCATCACATTCAAATCACCTGCAGGGGCTATGCTGTAGTCATGAATCACGGTGGCCACGGATAGTTCGGCTGTCCATTTTCCCACTCCGTAGATACCTGTGAGGAAATCTACAGTCTCCTCTGGATATCTGTTTACTTCTCTAATATCAGGCAAATCTCCATAATACTCGCTCTTTGCTATCTCCACTATGCTTTTTGCCTTCATTGCTGTGGTTCCCAGGGATTTTATCTCTGAGATATCCATCTTCATCAATTTTTCAGCGGGGGGAAATGAGTAATAAATGCGATTATTCCATTCCTTCCTCATACCCCATTTCTCCACAAGTTTTGCAGTTGTGCCAAGGGCAAATTTTAGCGAGATTCTCTGCTGGAGTATAATCTTAACTAATGCTTCGTAGAGATTAAGGTTCCTTGATGGCCGCAGCCCTGCATGTCTCATGGCAATTTTATGAAGTTTCGGAAATTTTTCAAGACTTCTCAGAAATTCGGAATAGGATATATCCACTGCAAGTATGTGCTTTACGGTGGAAAGTACATCTTTTCCATATTCACACATAACATCTATCTTTCCTGTATCTTCATGAATCTCTACACACACGGGCATATTGATATTATCCATGGGAATAAGTCTCCAGAACAGGTTATTCTCTACAAGGCATGGCAGGGGCTTACCGGGTAGTGAGAACCTATGCAGATGCGGAATAATTGAGTATGGTTTTTCCACGGAAATGCTATATTTCTCCAATCTTAATCACCTGAACCATTCCGCGTATCTCTCCCCGCTTAAGGCGAATCATGGCCTCTGGAACCTCCTCAAATCTAATAATTTCCTTTTCAATTCCGAGTTCCAGACGATTTGCAATCTCAAGAAATTCTCTGCCATAGTCCCGGCGAACCTGATAAACGGTCTTAATTTTCCTTCCCCATAGATTTGCAGTGTAATTTTCAATCACTATGGGACTCATTGTGACTGCACCGAGAACAAGTGTGGCTGCCGGGGTTGTGTTTTCCAGAGCCCTTTCCACCAGTTTACCTGCAGTTGGGAAGAATATAAATGCGTCCACTTTACGGGGAAAATCCTGATGAGCGATGTTCCCAACCCAGTCCGCTCCGTATTTTTCTGCAATTCTCCTGTGCTCTTCACTTCTTGTACTTATATAAACCTCCATACCCATGGATTTTGCCACGTGAAGGATGTAGTAGGCAGTTGGTCCGAATCCAAGCATTCCCAGCCTCTCACCTTCTCGAATCTCGGACAGGCGGAATGCATAGTGCCCCGTGATTCCAGGGCACATCATGGGCGCCAGTTCTTCCGAGGGAAGTGATATGTTGCGAAGGTCAAATGCAAAATCTTCATGCACCAGTACATACTCTGCAAACCCACCATCCACATCGTAGCCAGTACGTTTTATATGTGGACAGTAATTCTCCTCACCCCGCTTGCAATATTTGCACTTGCCACAGGCGTAATTGAGCCAGGAAATGCCAACCCTATCTCCAATTTTGAACCTTTTAGCGTTCTTGCCCAGGGCATCTACTACACCCACAATCTCGTGCCCGGGTATAACGGGCTTCTTAGAGAGCGGTATATCCCCCTCAGCAATGTGTAAATCTGTACGGCAGATACCACAGTGGGTAACCCGTACTCTTATCTCCTTATCTCCCGGCTCTGGAATGGGCAAATCTACAAGTTTTAAAGGCTCCTCCTCTATTGGTTTCTGTTTCTCTACAATCCAGGCTTTCATGGGTGGGATATTTCATTTGGTATAGAAATATTTGGCGATTTCAAATCACACCTCTTTTCTCATAATTTTCAGTACCTCTTTGAACCCCAGTGATTCATAGAGCCTTATGGCAACAAAATTATCGCTTTTAACTGTGAGTTGAATAATTTCCACATTGTGGTTTCTCAGGTCTTTCATGGCGTTGAGTAGAAGAGCCTTACCGATGCCTCTTCCACGAGAAGATTTTTTTACGAATAAGTCATATATGGTTCCTCGCTTTTTTTGAAGTTGCAAAGGTGAATCCTCCCATGAATAGAGCACAGAACCACCCACATCTTCTCCAACCACGGCAAATTTAAGGGCACCTCCATCACTGGCTATTATGCTCTCTGCAAACTTTATCCAGCGCTCTTTATTTTCATCATTGGGTGCAATATTGAGGTCTGAACCTTCCGGATCCTGAATAAAATCCAGCCAGAGTTCTGCTATCCTAACCACATCTTCAGGCAGGGCTTTGCGAATTTCGAAGGTCAGGTTATATCACCTCTATCTCGTACCTTCTTTTTATTTCCTCGTAATTTTCGCGAAGAAGTTTCATTGCTTCGGGAAGTGCCTCCATTATATCCCGCGCAGTTATGCCGTCCTCGCCCTTTTTCTCAGATGCAAGGTCTCCAGCAAAGCCATGGACAAATACACCCATACGCACAGCCTCCTCTATGGGCAATCCAAGGCCGTACATGGCTGCAATCGTGCCTGTTAGAACATCCCCGCTCCCTGCGGTGGCCATTCCGGAGTTACCGCTCATGTTGATGTATACTCTTCCATCGGGCATGGCAATCTGTGTGTGGGCACCTTTGAGGGCGAGAATTAC
Source organism: DHVE2 group archaeon (assembly GCA_015522955.1). GTDB lineage: Archaea > Thermoplasmatota > Thermoplasmata > Thermoplasmatales > Aciduliprofundaceae > S014-41. Next base: position 2,489 of record WALG01000146.1, on the reverse strand, counting down.
ATTGTATTTTGTTGCAAAATCACGTGCTATCTGGATTGGATTTTCGAGAATCTCTTTCACCGCGTAACCTGTGAGTCTCGCCATCTCTCCGGGATGCGGAGTGAGAATCACCTCGCCATCTTTTTCCTCCAGAACGTTCATATTTTTGCTCAGCGCAGTGAGGCCATCGCCATCCACGAGAACGGGTCTTTCTATGCTTGCCACAAGGTCCGCCATGAGTTTTTGTGTTCTTTCATTTAGGGATGTTCCCGGGCCTAAAACAACGAAATCTGCATTATTTGCAATCTCAAGTATGGTGTCTTTGGAGGTGTAACTTATAGTTCCATCCTCGGTTTCCTCCATAGGGTAGAATACAATCTCACGTCCTTCAGAGCCTATGAATGGTACTACGGATTTTGCGGTGGCTAAACGAGAGTAGCCTCCTCCTGCTTTTAGAAACGAAAGTGCTGAGAAAAATGGAGCACCGTAGTATTTTCTTGCCCCAGCAACGAATAGTACGTCACCAAATGTTCCCTTATGACCATCCTTTTTTCTTGGAGGGAGGGGTATAGGCTCGTTTATAAAGATATTAATTTCGCTGCTCTCATAGTTTTCAGGCGGAAATGATATATGAGATACATATAATTTTCCACAGTGCTCGTATCCAGGATAAAGAATATTTCCTATCTTTGGCAATCCAAATGTAACGGTGTAATCCGCTTTAACGGCGAGGCTCATTATTTTGCCGGTGTTACCATTAATTCCCGATGGAATGTCCACCGCAAATACAGGTTTTCCACTTTCGTTGATTATCTTAATGGCTTCAAGGTATCTACCCTCTACATTTCTTGATATTCCTGTACCGAAAATACCATCGATAACCGCATCGGCCATCTCTACTGACATGCGAACCATGGCATTGTCCCCTGAGAAAGCCTCCATGGGTATACCTATTCTCTCTGCTATCTTGTAATTCATCTTTGCCGTGCCTCTGTACTTCTCAGGATCACTCATGATATAAATTTTTACATCTGCACCGTTGGAAAATAATTTGCGTGATAGGGTTATTGCATCTCCCCCATTGTTGCCGGGACCTGCAAAGGTCACGAATTTTTTGCCACTGACATTTCCAAAATGTTGGAGTATAACAAAATAAAGCGCATGGGCAGCGTTTTCCATCAGTATCTTATCCTCGATACCATATTTTTCAATTGCTCTCCTATCTAAGGCGCGCATCTGCTCCACCGTGCTTATTCTCATCTCAATCACCAATCCTTCATGGTATCATGGGAATTAATTCTTTTCCTAGACATCAGTTACTATTTTATACTCAGAAACTTTACTGTTTTTCATGCTCAGAAAGGGAGGTGGTGGTGACGATAAACCGCCACCTCGATATGAGGATGATTCGGGAAAGTCTTCTTGCCCTTATTATTGCCTTATTCGCTGATACATTTGCAGGTTATTTTCTACAGAGTTATGTTGATCTTTTCAAACTAATACCCGGCATTCTTATGGTTATTCCTGCGCTCATAGATATGAGGGGCAATATCTACGGGGCATTTATATCAAGATTGAGTTCTAAACTTCACTTGGGAGAGGTAAAAAATTTGAAAGACCGAGAGATTAGAATTGGGATATTTACCTCGCAGTCCCTTGCATTTTTTACAGCAACCATCGTAGGTGTTATTGCAGGATTATATTCTCTTTCAAAAATGAATGATATTCATTATTTTCTTCTTATTCCTGCTATCATTCTTCTTACCCAATTATTTACCACTAGTATTTTAACTCCACTAACTGCATATCTAGGGGTTAAGAGTTACGAGAAGGGATGGAATCCCGATAATATCGGGGTGCCCTTAATATCCGCTTCGGGAGATACTGTGAGCGTTATGCTCATAATTGCTGTTGCTTTTCTCCTCATAAAATTCTCTTCGAATGCATGGGTTCTTTCTTTAGTAATAGTTCTTATTCTGACCTACATGTTTTATCTCATGCTAAAAACTCTGAAAGATAAGGGCGGGAAAAGTGTGTTTCTTCAGAGTATGCCTGTTCTTCTTCTTGTGGCATCTCTTGAACTCATCACAGGCAGTTTATGGGAAGGAAACAAGGTGGCAATTATACTTCTCATCCTCCCTGCGGTTCTTGAAACCCTTGGCAATATTGGAAGTGTGTTTTCATCCCGTTTGTCATCCTCACTATATTTAGGTCTGGTGGAACCTGGCTGGCTCCCTCATGGAAAACATATGAAAAGGGAAATTGCATCCACAGGGGTGCTCTCCATAGTTACCTATTCTCTCATATCCATATTCGTGTTTCTCATAACCCTTGATCTCAGAGGTATATTGCTTGTTTTCTCGTCAATGGCCTTGGCAGTTAGCGCTATTATTCTTCTCTCCTATTACCTTACCATGATAAGTTTGAAGATGAGATTGGATCCGGATAATGTGGTGATACCTGTGATAACAACTTTGGCAGATATAGTGGGCACATCCTCGGTGATTTTA
>WALG01000145.1 GCA_015522955.1 DHVE2 group archaeon | reverse complement strand
GGAGGAAAATAAAGGATATGCGAGGTGGATACTTGAAATGTAAAAACTGAGGTTGGTGGATAAATATTGTGCTTTGGTATGTTTTCTTTACTCTGTTTCAGTACCAAATTTTATATGCTCCTTTTATCATAATCTCCTGATGACATTCAATGTATGCATGCGAGATTGCTATGACACATGCGCTCTTATCACAGAAATTAGGAACGGAAAAATGATTGTTAAAGCGAATCCTCAGAACAGGGTAACTCAAAATTTTCTATGTCCGAAGGGTGCACTGCTTCCAAATTGGGTTTTTAGTGAGAAAAGGATTAAAATGCCGCTAATACGGACAGGTCAAAAACCTTCTCTGGAGTTCAAAACATCCTCATGGGATGAAGCCATCTCCCTTATAGCAAAAAAGATGAAAGATACCATGGTGAAATATGATGCAAAATCCATTCTTCTCTATTACTACTACGGTGATCGTGGTTTTGTGAATGCTCATTTTCCTCACAGGTTATTCAACTACCTGAATGCGAGCATAATTGAAGATACCATATGCGATCGCGCAGGAGAAGAAGCTCTCAAAGATATTTACGGTTCAGCACAGGGTATGGACCCAGAAGAGTTAGAAAATGAAAAATTGCTAATCTATTGGGGAATAAACGCGGCATGGACCAATATGCATGGTTTCTATCTTGCTAAAAGGTTAGGCCTAGAGATTTGGACTGTGGATGTAACTAAGACACAAACTGCAAAAAAATCTCACAGATTTTTTATGATTAAACCAGAAACGGATGTACTCTTTGCCCTAGGCATTGCAAAAATCATAGTGGAGCGAAAAATGTATAATTCGGAATTTCTTAAGCAGCATACCATTGGATTTAAGGAATACAAAGAGTATCTCAATTCTCTGGATTTGGAATACATATCCAAAGTCACAGGAATAGATATGGGGGATATGGATGACTTCGCGAAAAATTATGCCCAGAAAAAGGGAGTTATACATATAGGATATGGGCTCCAGCGCACATTGAACGGTGGCGAGGCTGTGAGAGCCATATCGATTCTTCCTGCACTTGTGGGAAAGATGCGAGGATTCATATACAGCAATCATCTTCTTCCCAGAGACTATGTGCGAGGCAAAAAACTGCGAAAGAAAGAAGGGTATAAAATAACCCATATAGAACTTGCAGACTATATTGAGGATGGGAAGATAAAATTCATCTTCATATATGGGACAAATCCCTTCGCCACGCTTCCAAATCAAAATAAGTTAAGGGATGCAGTACTTAACAATGACGTTTTCATCGCGCTCCATGATTTATTTCTTACCGATACTGCACTATTTTCTGATGTCTTCCTTCCTGCAAACACATTCTTCGAAAGAAGAGACATTACAGATTCATATTACCATAGATATCTAGCATTTAATGACAAAGCCATTAGTGTTGCAGGAAAAAGCAACAGTGAGGTTGCCCGAATGCTGGCTAGGGCTCTGGGAATGAAAGAGAAGGTGTTTTATGAGGGTGACGATGAGATAATAGAAAAAGTGTTAAGGAAAATGGGTATATCCTACAAAGAACTACAGAAAAAGGGCGTTATTAAAATTCCGAGTTCATCCTATGAGCCAGAAACAAAAAGTGGAAAGATAGAACTTAAATCCTCAAGGGCCATAAAAAGAGGATTGTGTGAGTTTCCAAAGTATAAACCTGTAGAAGGAAATGGCTTAAAACTCATAAGTGCAACATACCTCTTCACAATATCCTCACAGTACCATAACACTTACGGCTATGAGGACCCTGCAATTTATATAAATCCAGAGGATGCAATAGTCAGAGGAATAAAGAATGGGGATATGGTAAGAGTTTTCAATTCCTGTGGCTCTGTGAAAACCATTGCAAGAATAAGCAATGATATACAAAAGGGCGTGGTACTGATGTACAAGGCATTCTGGCCCATGAAACTGGGATGGAATGTGAATTATCTCACTCCCACTCAAATGAATGAAAAATATGGAAAAGGCAATGCAGTGCATTCCGCATGGGTGGAAGTGGAGAAGATTTAGATTTCAATTTCCTCTATTTTTAGGTCCATGGGGTCCAGTGGCCTGTCAACATCGATTCCATGACGATTTGCCCATTTTCTTATACTCTGAACAAGGAGTTTTGACCCGAATTTAGCAAGAGGTGAAAATAGCAAAAAGGATGGATTTCCCTTAGTTACTCTTTTTAATCCATGATCCACTTCCCATGCGAGATGTTTCCAGGCATGGTATATATGCAATATCCTTCCTGGTGTCAACTGCTTACTCACATCAAAGAAATCATTATCTTTAAGAGCACCCATGGGCACAAAGGCTAAAGGTGTAACGGTAAAATGCGCTCGTTCACCCAGTTTTTCTCTAAGTTTCTTTTCCATCGTTACAATTAATTTTGCAGTATCTATTTCGTCCTCATCATTCTCCCATGGTAACCCCACAATGGTGGTATACGCCGGGAACCAGAAAAACTTGTTGAGCGCATAGGTTCCGTTGAGTAATACCCAGGGCCATTCCTCAGGACTAAAAGGTTTCATCTTGTTATTGGCCATCTTCCTTATTAACTCAGGAGATGCCGTTTCAAAACCCACCTGAATGCCTACCCATCGATTTATATTGGCATGGTTCAATTCAGACACTCTCTTGAGTATCCTAGGTGCAGCAAGGGCACCAGCAACCGTACCATGAGTAGGATTTGCATAATCCACTCTTTTTAAAACCTCTTCAAATAGACCTATGACAGCATCCTCATTTGGGTAAAAGTTCCTACGATCCTCCACCATATAATTGAAAATATCCTCACTATGCAGCCAGGCAGTTTTCTGTCCTGCTTTTATATTTACATCCAATTCTGCAAGAACTTTTTCTATAGGATAAAATCTAGCAGTTCTGAGATTTGGTGAACAGAACCGACAGCCACGACCACATCCCCGCATAACCTCTATCATGCCCTTGTAAGAGGGGGCAACTATATTTGGTATCTGTTCTAGAGCCGGCCAGGTATCCACCGTTATGTATTTCTCGGCATTCCCACTTTCTATCTCACGAAATATATCTCCAACTACATGCTCCGTTTCCCCACCTACCACATGGTCAATTTTAAGTTCATCCGTTAGAGTTTCCTTTATTTTAAACTGCCAGTGAGCCTGTCCACCTATGACTATTTTGAATTTGTATCCCTTTCTCTCTCGGTAATCTCTTAATCTTCTTATTAATGTGGTAAATCTATATTTAGAGTAGGATGTGAACTCTCCACCATTAGTGAACATCATTGTGACTGGTCCAAGTCCATAGGGATCCATGGTGTTCACGCCCACTATGGTGGTCTTTTCATCTATGAATTTCTCCACATGATGAGGGTGTGCCACCACAACATCCTTTCTTTTATAGCCATCGTTTAGCAATGCTGCCTCTACCTTACGAAGAGCATAAGGTGCAAAGATAAGTTTTCCATTATCATGTGGCAACTGAGTGTCAAGAACACGGTATATTGATTTAGGTACCTTCTCAACGGGCGCACATGGCAGGAAATCCAAAAGAGGTATGTGCCTGTATGTACTTGTAAGAGTATCATCGGAAGTCAACACTATCCTCATTCACACCACCTCACTATACTCCCTCAAAATTTCGGACAGCATGGTTAAATATTTCTCAGCCCTTTCAATATTCTTCTCAAATTCCTCTATCACAGGTTGCTCCTCTTTAAGACCTGGAAGAGCATCCCCTATTTTTTTCTTAATATTCGGAATATCGTAGGTCAGAATTTCCTGTACGAGCCAGTAAAGTACGTTGATTATATTGGTCGCAGATCGGTAGAGATACCTTCTCCCTTCCTTCTTTCGAACCACTAGATGTATGCGCATCAGCCTGTGAAGCGCTGATGTAACCCCGGAAATGCTGCACCTCATATTTTCCGCAAGTTCACAGACGCTCATTTCTCTGTTGATTATCAAAAGATGCGAAAGTATATTGGCGTCTATATCTCTAACTCCAAGTTTGGAGAACACTTTCGCCAAACTTTCCCTTATCT
>WALG01000144.1 GCA_015522955.1 DHVE2 group archaeon | reverse complement strand
GTTCGTCCGTAAGTGCGACCATGGAGCCTCCACCGCCTGCCCCCGTGATTTTAGCACCGTAGGAATATCTCCTGGCAGCAGATATCATCCTTCGCAGCATAGGATGATTCACTCCCAGTATCGTAAGCAGTTTGTTGTTTCTGTCCATGAGTTCTCCTATTCGCCCATAATCACCATTTTCCAGAGCGGGTACAGCCTTTAAGGTTATTTTTCCTATCTCTCTGATAACCTCCCGGGCAAAACTGTTCCATTGATAGAACCTGCGAACCTTAGCAACCATGTCTGCAGTGGCACCCTTCACGCCTGAGAATCCAACTACAAGTTTAAGTGAGGGAACCTGAATATGATGAACATTCCACACAACCCCGTTCTTTTCAATTCTCCAGAGAAAATTATTCCTCTCTACACGATCCACCAGAATGCCCATACCATGCGTCACCGTACTTGTGTCAATGGGGCTCGCTCTGCCCTGGGTAATATATTCAACCTCAAAACCTAATTTTGCAATCTCATCTTCCCTAAGCCTATCCATTTTCTTTTTCCCCGCAAGCAGTGCTGCCAGTGTGGCTACTGTGACCGAGGCAGAAGAGCCCATTCCAGATGCCGATGGCACTTCACTAACAGTAGATATTTCTAAAGGATCATCATCCCAAGCAAGTTTAAGGGCGTTGAGAATGTAACTGTGATATTTTTCATCGAGAGGATAGCCATTAACCATGTATCTCTCGGATTTCTCTATTCTCACATGGGTACGCAACCCGATAGCCACCGCGATGGCGGGCTCTCCATAAACTACAGCATGCTCACCGAATAGAATAACTTTTGATGGCGCAGTAGCCCTGATAGATGGCATTTTCCAGCAACTTCATAAATTGAGGTCTACCATATGAATGTTTTTCAGCGCCTCTCTCAGCAAAGTAATAGTGTTATTCAGATCTTTTTTATCCACCATTTCAACACTTGAGTGCATGTACCTCAGAGGTATGGAGAAAACCAGCGTAGCAACACCATCCCTGGAGAGTTGCAGAACATCGGCATCAGTACCACTTCTGGATGGATTTGCCTCCAGTTGATACGGTATTTCCACCGCCGCCCTCATAAAATGCTGTACCAGTTTGGGATGTCCTGTTGGACCCACACCTATGGTAGGTCCCTTACCCAATTCCACCGAGAGTTCATCTTTACCCATGGATGGCATTCTGGCGTGGGTCACATCTATGGCAATTGCAATATCGGGATAGATCCCATACCCAGAGACTTTGGCACCCCTTAATCCAACCTCTTCTTGTGCTGTGGCAACAAAGTATACTGTAGCCTCGCTTTCAAAATTCTCCATGGTCTTAAGCATTGTATAAATCCCACTTCTGTCATCCAATGCGGTGGCAACAATTCTATTACCTAGGTCATAGTAGTTATCAATATATGTCCCCACAGAGCCAATATCCACAATTTTTTCTGCCTCTTCTCTGCTATCCACCCCAATATCCACCCGCAGGTCTTTGAAATCCTTTTTTTCATTATCCTTTCCGAGGTGAGGAGGTTTTTCGCCAATCACACCGTATACAAAACCCTTCTTTCCTTTGATACGAACAGCACTTGCTCTGAGAGTTTCCGGATTTACACCGCCCATGGGACGAATGACCAGATAACCATCCTCCGTAAATCCGGTAACCATGAAACCAATCTGATCCATGTGCGCTGCAATCATTACCGATAAATCACTACCATTTACAACGCCAATCACGTTGCCCAAGCGATCTACGCGTACTTCATCAGCATATTTTCCCATATGCTCACGAACTATGGCACGAATCTCATCTTCAAATCCGGGAACACCAAACGCTCTTACAAGTTTCTCAAGATTCATAGTTCATAAATCTTTCTTCACTATAATTAGTTTTCTATGCCCTTAATTACAGTTCTTTACGATGTGCTTCCAGCATATTTATGGGTTCGCCCTTGAACTCAGCAAAGGTAAGAACATTATCGTGAGTGTACACTTCCGCCAAGGTCTCACGGTATCTGAGGTCCCTGAGCAGATGATGGTCCAAAATCACCGTGGGCACATTCTCTGCTACTCTAACCAAATTTTTTATGCTCCTCTTTAGAGATTCTCTGGAAAGACGATACCCCAGAAAATAGGTGGCAGGGCCATCGATTATCGCCAGATCCGGATTCTGAGAGATTATATATTCAGCGGCTTCCTCCACTATGGGACCCTCCACATCAGATGCATGCAGAACACGCATCTTTCCATCGTCCACCGTGGTCATTATCACATAGCCAAGTCTCGTGCCCTCTTCCCCATGGGGAAAAGGAGGAGAGAATATAATTTCAACACCTTCTATATCAAACTTCATGTCGTCCACGTAATGTAATTCACATTTGTCCGCAAATTTCTCATGAAACACATATGCCCTCTTTCTCTGGCTGTAATTTATTTTCTCCTTCCAGTGCTTCGCAAATACGATCTTTTCTTGATAAAAATCCTCCTCAGGGTCATAGTGGTCATAATGATAATGAGAAATCACCAGAATCTTTGCTTTATTTGCCAGTTTTCGAATCTCTTCCTTGTACCTTTGCAGGGTTTTAATCTCTATAGGTTTAGGTGGCAGTCCATATCTGTAAGGACCCAGAGCAGCAGAGGGGTCTATAAGCATATTAAACTCTTGCATCTCTATAAAAACAGAGAGAGAACGAACGCCTAAAGAATCTGAAGTTACGGGATATACTTTCATAGGAGTCCTGCTTTCTGAAGAATAAGGATATCCTCTGTTGTCAGAGGCTCTCCACGCTTGAACTTCTCGTAAATCTCCTCTGCCTTCCTCTTTATCTCGCTTTTCTCCTTCTTTTTCTTGCTTGCCATCTTCTTTTGCCTGAGACCCGCAATTATCTTCTCAAAGTCCTTGACATCACGTGATGCTGCTATAAATTTCTCATGCTCCTCATCCGCAGTTTTTTTGTTCTCTACGAATAATCTATGTGCCTCATCAGCCTCTTTTCTTATCTCGTCTACCTTTTCAAAGAGTTCCACCATTTTGTTATGATGCTCCTGTGCTTTCACAACGGTCTCTTCAACAAGTTTATGATAGTGCTCAGCCTTTTCCTTTGCCTCTCTGAACTTCTCCTGCAGTTCCTTGAGTTCCTGATTCTTCTTCATCTCCTCATCCATCTGTTTCTCATATTCTGTGATTTTTTTGTAGAGCGAATCTATGAGTTCCACCAGTTCTCTTTCCTTCTCGGGAGTTAGAACCATTGTTTGCTGCTTGAACTCCAGTTCCTTCAATTTCTTTTTCAACTTACCTATGCTCGGTAAGTCTTTGCGAGGAAGAAGTCTGCCCTTAGCCTCCTTCAATTTTCGGGCCAGTTCCTGAACTTCCTGATTCCATTTTCTCCTCTCTTCCTTGTATTCCTTGACCTTTTCATTTAATTCATCTCTGAGTTTCTTGTGCTCCTTTGCCTCTGTAAGCATTTCCTTTATCTTCTTATTTAACTCATCCCTTTTATCTGCCCATTCTCTACCTTCTTTGTTATGCTTGTCTCTAAGCATTCGATGCAGTTCCATATCCCGCTTCCTCTTCTCGTATCGTGCCTCCAGTTCCTCCAAAAGTTCAGGCATGGGAAATCACTGCCACGGGATAAGGGAAAAAGAATATAATAATTTCGTTTATTTTCTAATTTTGTAATATCCCAAAATAATTTAACATCTTACATGATATCCACCATGCGTAAGTTGAACGACAGGAAAACCCATGGATTATCAGAGAACTATGGAAAGGGAGGAAAATAAAGGGAGATTGCGAGGTGGATACTTGAAATGTAAAATAAAATCGGATACTACATTTGTTTTCTGAATTTCTAAATTTCTTCACCCTTTCGTTTTTTGTATTTATCGTACTCCGTCTGCAACACATCCACCATGTAGAATCTCAGGAGGTAAGACATTATAACCAGCCACACGGAAGAAATGATAAAGCACACCATTGACCTCGTTGAAAAAGTTATAACAATAGCAATGAAAAACGGGAAAAAATCAGGGAGGCATATATAAGCGAGATACGAAGCCATAACCTACGAAATAGAGTGGCGGGGAATCTACAATAATAGGCGGCTACCATATTGGCCCGGTTGGTTTGCCACTGAAAAAATCCATAATAATCAAAATCTTCAGGCTCCTTTTTGTGAATCCAAGGACTAGTCCAGAGCCGGATTCTGGGGAGATAGAACATTACCATAAATGGAAGAAACCACAGTACCAGGAAGAAAAAGATGGTAAGTGCAAAAAACCCCTCAATCAAAGGAGCCGAACATGCGGAATCCTCTCAAAGAGTATGATTCATTCCCTTCCACATATCAAAATAGTACATCATCCTGCAGGAATGTTCCACCATGCTGGCCACCACAAATGCCTCTTCAAGGATGCTCCCCCTCGCAAATACCCCGTGGGAATACACTACTGCGCCCTTTCTCTCCGCCAATGCTGCGGCTAAATTCTTTGCCAGTTTCTCCGTGCCTATTCCTCCCTCCACTATGGGTATATCATGAAGAAAATAGGAGCCTTCGCTGTCAATGGGCACTATCTTATCCTTTCCCATCTCCCGATGAATAAGGGACTCCACCACTGCAAAGGGTGAATGGTCGTGTATGATTGCCAAGGCAGACGTATTCTTGTAAATCTCTCTGTGGGCTGTGACCTCTGAGGATGCAATTAAATCCAGCGAGGAAGGCTTGTAAATGGATACCCTGACCACATCATCCTTTGTGATTTCATCGAGCATGCTTCCTGAGCGGGTTATGTACATATAATCCCCCACACGGACACTTATATTGCCAAAATGCGATGATACCAGACCCTGCTCCACCAGTTTATGACCGAATTTGGCAATTTCCTGCCACATGGATGCACATATATCTGCCAGATTTTAATCTTTTCCCTTCTCCTTAGGGATAATTACTCCATCAATAACCCTCGTGCGTCCCATCCTGTGAAGATATACAGTATATGCAGCAATTATAGCGTCCACTTCATGTTCGTTTCTAACCCTCTCAATTTCAAAATCCGCTTCCCTGAAATATTCAAGCATCCTTCTCTTGGGCCTGGAGTAAAAACCAAGAATTTTGGCGGTTGCCGTGGGAAAAACCTCGAAAACAAGTATGCCATGGGATTCGAGAAGTGAAGCAATCTGCAATCCTCTTTCCGCAAGTTTTCTTATGGAAGAAAGTTTCAGACTCATGGCCCCGTACCTGTGAAGATATCTATCTGCATATCTGTCCTCTCGAAGAGTGAGAGGCGCATCTATACCCACCCATTTCACCCTCCGAAAGAGAAAAAATTGAGTATATCTTCATCTTTAAAAAGAGTTGAAGTTTCAAATTTCATATTCCTAAGTATAGCCACTCCACTTGGATTTCTTTCATAAGATGCAGGGTCAAGGCCACCCAAAATCATAGATAAGTGAGAGAATGGGGGGTACTTATTTTTTTCTTACCTGCGCCCACAGGTTCGGGCTTATCTAGAGGATGCACCACGAAGGGAGATTCTTCTTCCGTGGAGAATTTTCTCACCCCACGCTTTTTCTTTGTTCTGCTATTTTTCCTCTTTTTCTCCACACCCTCTAATTTTACTTTCTCACTTTCTTTCTTCTCTTCCTCATCATCACCAAGCATGGGAATGCCCAGGTTCTTCTTCCTTTTCTTCTCCTCATTTCCCACAGACTCTTCTCCAGGCATCACAAAAGGACGTACTCCTCTCTTGGGCTGGGTTTCCATTGAAGTCACAGGTGTTGGTAAAAGCACACGGGCCTGAATTGACTCAGGTTCCTCCCTTATTTCTCTCTTTCTGATCCTTGGAACTCTTACCCTCTCCCGATATATCCCCCGCTCGAGAATCACCATTCTACTCACAGCACCACCTATAAACGCGAAGGAAAGCATGATAAAAAAGGAGGGGGGTGCATAGTAAAGATAATTCTGGATGTGAAGACCCACGTCCATGGCCATCTTCAGGGTGGTATCAGCGTAAGATACAAAGGGCAGAGCGCTAACAATAGGGAGGATTAAATTATCCCCAATCCTTAGATTCTGCATAAAGCCTGATAGGGTGGATGGCAAATGTACCCAGTTCTGATGAATTGCATATATCAGAAGGAAATAGAGAAAGATGGGCACAGCCATGGCTATTATACCCTTAATCGGCCCACCTGCCTTACGCCCAGTGATATAACCGGTAATCATGGGGCCCAGTACAGGAAGCCACCATAAAGTAAGTAGGAGAATTGTAGCGTAAGAGATCGCAGAAGTAACCCCATACGGATATTTGCCCATCCTCAACACCTTATCTGACTTTTGTCAGACATTGGTATGACATACAACTATTTAAACATTTCGTGAAAAATTACAGATTGCGAAAAAGAAAGAAAAATAAAGCTTTTCAAGCGATATCATTCCATAGAAAAATTTAAATAGCACAAGTTACATATATGTCATATATCTGACATGATACTCTATGATGTCTGACAGAAGGTGATGGAATGTATCTAAAGGCCATTGAATTGGAGAATTTCAAGTCCTTCGGGAAAAAAACCGTTCTCGAATTTAAGAGGGGTTTCACAGCAATAAGTGGCCCCAATGGAAGCGGAAAAAGTAACATAACTGATGCAATTCTCTTTGTGCTGGGTCCCAAGTCCTCAAAGAAAATAAGGGCACAGAAACTGACGGACCTCATTTACAATGGGGGAAAGAATGGAAGACCAGCAGAGTACTGCCGTGTAAGTTTAATTTTTGAAAATAGAGACCGCATACTACCCATTGATGAAGACGAGGTAAAGTTAACAAGGTACATTAAGAGGGCAAATACGGAGGAGGGGTACAACAGTTACTTTTACATCAATGAGGATAAGGCTAGGCTACAAGATTTTGCTTCAATTCTCTCCCATGCCAAGATAAGTGCCGACGGATACAACTTCGTACAGCAGGGAGATGTTACGCACATAGTGGAAATGAGTCCTCTGGAAAGAAGAACCATCTTGGATGATATTGCAGGCATAACCAAATTCGATCAGGAGATAAAGAAAGCAGAGGATAAAAAAAGAATAACTGAAGAGAACATGTCTAGACTTGAGGTTCTTCTTGAGGAGATAAAAAGGAGACTTGAGTCCCTAGCCAGGGACAGGGAAGTGGCACTCAAATATATGGAACTTGAATCAAGGTTAAAAGATACAAGGGCAAAGATTGCATATGCAAATATGATGCGTTATCAGGGGGAGAAAGATACCTATCTGAAGCAAGTGGAGGAGATAGACAGAAACATAAAGGAAATAAAAATGGGAATTGAAGAAAAAAAAGAGAGACTTGAGGGAATAAACAAACAGATAGAAGAGATTGATAAAAAAATAGAGTCTTTGGGTCAAGGCGAGATGGCCCAGTTAAAAAAGAGAATCGATGAACTGAAAATCAAGGCAGCCGAGAGCAGGATGCGCATAGAAAACGGAGAGGAGAGAGTAAGAGAACTGGATGAGCAAATAAAGGAGTCAAAGAAAGAGATAAAGAATTTGCAGATGGAAATCCGGGAAAAAGAAAACTTGCTCCACGAGAAAAAAGAAATGGCCACATCGCTTGAGAATAAGCAAAGGGAGAATATAGAGAAACTGAAAAATATGGAAGAAAAGATGGGAGAGGCAGACAAAAGATTTCGGGAATTGCAGAGAGAGGATGTGAGATTAGGCAAGGAGATGGAGAAAAAGAGAAAGGATTATGCTGCAAAAAATGAAGAAATGAATCGTCTGAGAATGCAGATTGATTCCCTGAATAGGGATATAGAGGACAAGGAAGAGGAAATAAAGGATGTGGACCTTGCCATAAAGGATGCAGAGTGGAGAATCTCCCAGTTTAAAGAGGAGCATAGCAGTGTGGAAAAGAAGAAGAAAAAACTTCAGAATGAGTATTACGAACTGCAGAACAGAGAGAATTCGCTAAACAAAGAATTGCAGAAGAAAGAGGAGAGTGTAAAAGAACTCAAGGTGGAATACGAGAGAATAAAGGCCAGAATGGAATCTTCAGAGAATGCCATGAACTCTGCGGTTATGTCTGTTCTGGCGGCTCGAGACCGCGGAGAACTTCGGGGAATATACGGTACCATAGCGGAATTGGGTAACGTGGATGAAAAATATGCCCTTGCAATTGAGATATCCGCGGGTAACAGGATAATGAGCATTGTGTGTGAGGATGATGAATCCGCTGCCAAGGCTATAGAATTTCTTAAGAGGAGAAAATTAGGACGCGCCATCTTCCTGCCCCTCAACAAAATGCTACGCGGTAGACCAAGAGGCAAGGCAATTCTGGCCTCAAGGGATCCTCATGCCCATGGTTTTGCCATGGACCTGATTAAATTTGATCCTAAATTTGAGGCTGCGTTCTGGTATGTGTTTGGGGATACAGTTATTGTGGACGACTTAGATAATGCACGCAGGCTCATGGGTGGAGTTCGTCTCGTAACCCTGGACGGACAATTAATTGAGGCAAGTGGTGCCATGGTTGGAGGCAGTGTGAAGAGGAGAGTTAGGGTGAGTATGGGTAATCTAGAGGAAATAGGGGCAAAATTGAGGAATGCAATAGCGGAGAAAGAGGAAATTGCCAGGGAATTGAAAGATGTTAGGAGCCGAATTGAAAAACTTCTGGAGGAGATAAGAAAACTGAACATGGTGGACAGATCTTCAAATATTGAAGTATGGAAAAAGGAGAAGGAGAAGAATATCGAAAAGAGAAAGAGATTGCAGGGAGAAATAGAGGAGATAGAGAAGAAGAAAAGTGAGTATAAAGAAATCTTAGAGAGAGTTACCCAAGAAAGAGATGTACTCCAAGAGGAACTCAATGCCCTTGAAAGGAGAGAATCACAACTGAGAGAAGAGATGGAGAACCTCATACCCGAAAAAATATCTCAGGAGATGAAAACCATCCGAGATGAAATTGATAAAATGGGAAGAGAGATGCAAACTCAAAGGGAGAATATAATCGCACTTGGAGAGGAAATCAAGACTCTCCGCCACAGAAAGGATGAGAAGGAAAATGAGATTGTAGAGAAAGAGGAGAAAATTGAGGAACTCAAAGGCAAAATAGAGGAGGAGAAAGATACCTTGGAGAATTACGAGATAGAGCGCAGGAAACTTGAAGAAGTACTCAAGAAGTACGAAATGAAAAACAGGGAACTCTTGGATGAAAGAGAGAAACTTGCGTCCCAGCGCACCATGATTAGTGAGGATATCACTAGAGATGAGGGTACCATAAGAGTCAAGGAAGAATGGAGGATACAGTTGAACACAAAGATAATGGAGATTGAAAATAGATATAAAGAGGCAAAGAGGGAGTACGAGGAGTATGGTATAGAAATCAGCAAGGTAGAACCTCTCTCCAAACTAAGAAAGGATGAAGAGAGCATACAAATCGAGATGGAGTCCCTTGGCCCAGTGAATATGAAGAGCATAGAAGAGTATAGCAAAGAGGATGAAAGATACAACTCCATTCTGAATGATTACAATAAACTGAAAAAAGAAAGAGATGACCTTGTTTCTTTGGTAAAGGAACTGAACGGCAAGAAGAAGAGTGGGTTAATGAGGGTATTCACCGCCATAAACGAGAATTTTCAGAGAATTTACAAAGAGATAAGCAATGGAGGAGAAGCAGAACTTCTCCTTGAGAATCCTGAAGACCCATTCCAGGGAGGATTGATTATACGTGTGAAGCCCGTGGGCAAGAAGTTCATAAGGCTCGAATCGCTTAGTGGTGGAGAGAAAAGCCTCACAGCGCTGGCATTCATATTTGCTATACAGCAGTATGACCCTTCGCCCATATATGTACTTGACGAGGTGGATATGTTTCTGGACGGAATAAATGCGGAGATTGTGGGTAGAGTAATAAAGAGAAACTCTGCCACAGCCCAGTTCATTGTAGTCTCGTTGAGAAAAGCGACACTCAAGTTCGCAGATCATATTATAGGCGTGACTCAGGCTGGAGACGGTCTCTCTAGAGTATTCCTGCAGGATGTGCCGAGAGAGGAGGTGAACGCAAGTGCAGGTAGTTGAACATTTGCGCTATTACAAGGCCCTCTTGGATCAGGATATCGACATAGACTATTACATCTCAATAGCCGAAAGTTTAGAGGAGGGAATTCACATAAGTGCAAAAAATCCCGTGGACCGCGCGGTAGCACTTGTATTTGAACTTGTAATCAATGAGAAACTCGATCCCTGGAAAATAGATCTTGTCAAGTTCACACAACTTTATATGGAAAGAATTCGCCATGAGAAGGATATAGATTTTGTAATTGCAGGCAAGATTATCTATATGGCATGGAATATTCTTATGAGAAAGAGTGAGGATATTTTGAACAATGTAGAACAAGAAGAATACTCACTTGATGATGATTTCTTCGATATCGATCTCTCTCCATTTGAATTTGAAGAGCGTAATGAGACGGAGATTTCTGCTCTGGAGATTAAGGAGCCCGTAAGAAGAGAGGAAAAGAGACCTGTAAGTTTGATGGAACTGCTCCACGCGATAAATGAGGCAAAAATTGAGGTTGAGAAAAAAAGAAAGGTTAGGAAATTAAGAGAGAAGTTCAAATTCAACTTGGATGAAAAAGTTCACCGTGAGGACCTGGAGGAGGAGATAAAGGAGGTGTGGCAGAGACTCTGTGAGGTTCAAGGTGATGAGGTCACGCTATCCTTGATTTATGATGGAAGCCGGGAGGATTTCATAAAGGTTTTCCTTGCCCTTCTCTTTCTAGAAAGATTTCAAAAAGTGGAACTGGAGCAATACAAATCTTATGGAGAGATTAACATAAAAATCCTGGTACCTCAGGAACTGAGAATGGTGGAATTCATGAACCCGCCAGAAATCACTTTGGAGACTTTATAGAATTTTCAAATTCTTTTTGCAAGTCTTCAAAAATTTTTTCCAATTTCTTGGATGCCCTTTTTATGGCAGCCTGAGGTTTACCTTCCTTAACCTTTATCTTGAGCGTGGGATTTTCAAGATATGGATGCTCATAATGATAAATAGCGCTCACTACTTTTTCATCCCTATTTAATTCCTCAACAAGAGGTATGAGTAGAGTTCTATCCGCATTTACCACTTCAAGTTCCAGGGCATCCTTGCTCTTTGAGATAACCCTAAATTCCATTTCCTTCATATTTGGGGTTATTTGTCAATATT
>WALG01000143.1 GCA_015522955.1 DHVE2 group archaeon | reverse complement strand
TCCACAAAGAATCTCATAATGTATTTCATAAAACACAAGAATAAATATTTTAGGTATGGTGCCAGGCCACCAGAGTCGATGCCCAGAACCCGCCCCGAGGTACCACACTTCGCCTCAGCCCCGCTACCCTCCGAGCGTCAAGAGTCCACGGTACCGCTGCTCCCTTCCGGGCCTGGCGGGGTTCCCGTGGCAAAGGGCCGCAAGACTTCCCTCCGGAAGTTCACGGCACACCTCCGACCCCGGAGGACAGGACTTCAACGGCTCCATGTGGCCTGGAAACGAGCCTGGATACACCTTCCCTGGCTGTCGCCCCCGCGTATAGACGGTTTCGGGTCACAGGGGACGCCTAACCCCCCGGCCAAGCCTGGCACCAAGATGTTTAATTCTTTCCCCTATTTATAGGCTTCGGATTGCCGGAATTATCTCACCCACGGCCGTCTTTCTTCTTCTGCAATTAAATTCCTACTATATCCTAGAAGAATTCAGTAAGGATAAGTTTAAATATTACCTCACTTCTATACTATTAGGTGTTTGATTTATGAAGAAACTTTACAACAGGAAGGAGGATGGTGTAGCGTCTACCGTAGGTACCATCTTTGCGTTAATGATCTTTACTGCCTTACTTACCATATTTATGAGTCAGGTTGTGCCTGTTAATATGAAGGAGAATGAGGCGCAGCATGATTTGGAGGTAATTTCCCAGTTTTCAAATATGAGAAGTGTGATAGACCTTCTCACTTTAACAAAGAATTCAAATTATACTGCATATGTGCCCATAAAACTGGGTGCTCCTGGAATTCCGCTTTTTGCCTCCCCAACCTATGGGCAATTGAGGGTATTCCCGGCAGGCCATAACGCAAGTTATATTCTATCCGTGCATTTTCTGGATGAGTACGGTAATCGTATCATGGCCAATGCCTCAGGTAGCGTGCAGATATTTCTTCCCAACAGGTACTATATCCCCGAACTTATATCTTATGAGAATGGTGCATTGCTCCGTTACAATTTCCCTGCCAAGAACTCTTCGTTTCTGGTAGACCCTAATATAAGATTTCAAAAGACAGGAAATGACCTTTATATTTACGTAACGCTACAAAAGATATATGGCACTTCAAACTCCGCCACTGGCTCGGATACCCGAAACCTTGCAATTTCGCTTGTGGGCGAGTCAAAGAATACATATGAAGTTGGCAACAGAAGCGTTAATATTACAGTGCTCAGCAACTATACCTACGGGCAACTCAATCTTAATTTCACCCGGGCATGGGTAAATTATTTAGAATCTGTATTAACAGCCTCTGGGCTTACCAATACAACTACCACTACATATTATCTAGTCACAGGTACAGCAAATAATACTCTTGAGATAAACCCAAGCAAAACCTTTGAGCACGTATATATAACAATTGAGATGGTTTATCTGCAGGTAAATATAGGAGCGTGATAGCATGGCTGTCAAAGGGGCAAAAAAAATAAGTTTTGATTTTTTTGGGAATATCATAAAACCAAAAGGAAAAATTAAGGTAAAGGTTCCCAAATTTCAACTGGGAAAAAGCACTGATATTACACCCATTCCTCCATTGGATAACCCTAATTATGAAACAGTAGAGATATACCCTATTTATCCACCCTATGTTTATGCTCGCATAATCTACAATAAGGAAGAATATGAGTATATCTACGATTTGATTGAACCCCCCCTAACCGAGGAAGAAGAGGTGACGCTTAGAGAAATAAAAGACACTTTAGAAAGAACTCTCAAATATGAGTGGAATATAATGTCCCGCAGAGATAAGGAGCAGTATATAAGGGATTCCCTTGACAGTTTTCTGAGGAGCAGAGATATGAAAATAGACACCATTTCAAAGGAAAAAATCGCATATTATGTCATTAGAGATTATATAGGGTACCAGAAGATAGATGGTCTGATTCGAGATGAATATGTGGAAGACATCTCATGCGATGGCGTAAATGTACCCATTTATGTTTTTCACAAGAAGTATCAATCTATAAAAACAAAACTAATCTATGAAGATGATGAGGAGTTAAACTCCTTTGTGGTTTACGTTTCCCAAAAATGCGGCAAGCAGATTTCTGTAGCAGACCCCATACTGGACGGAACCACAACGGAGGGGCACCGAGTTCAAGCCACCTATGGAAGGGAGGTTACCTCAAGGGGAGCAACATTCACCATAAGGAGATTCAAGGAAAAGCCATTCACTCCCACAGAACTTGTAATGTATGGAACCGCATCTCCAGAAATCGTGGCTTATCTATGGCTCATGGTAGAGCAAGGGGAGAGTGCTATAGTCATCGGAGGGCCTGCATGCGGTAAGACCTCCACACTCAATGCTTTTTCCATGTTCATACCTCCCGCTGCAAAGATTGTAAGTATGGAGGATACCCGAGAAATCAATTTACCACATCAGAATTGGATTCCAGGTACAACGAGAAGTGGAACCGGAGAGGCATCTCTAACAGGCAAGGCGGCCGGTGAGATTGATATGTATGACCTGGTGAGGGCAGCCCTTAGACAGAGACCAAATTACATAATCGTGGGTGAGGTGAGGGGCAAAGAAACATACACCATGTTCCAGGCCATGGCCACCGGTCATACCACATATTCCACCATGCATGCAGATTCAATAGTTTCTATGATTCATCGCCTTGAGAATCCGCCTATAAACTGCCCAAGGATTCTCATGACTGCGTTGAACAATGTGATTATTCAAAAGATAGTGAGGGTTCGAGATACAATAGCAAGAAGAATCGAGCAGGTTGTGGAAAATGTTGGTTTTGAACCTGAGACAAATGAACTCATAACCAACGTGGTATTTGAATGGGATCAGTCAAGAGATGTGCATAGATTCAAGGGTCACAGTTATCTGTTCGACAAAATTATGAGTATGAAAAATCTCACACACAATGAGATGATGGAAGAGTTCGAGCGTAGAACGGATGTGGTAAGATACTGGGTTAATAAAAGAGTTTTAGATTACAGAGACATATGGAGAACGATAAACGACTACTATCGCGACCCAATCGGCACTGTGGATGTAATAAGAGAAGAACTGGAAAGGGGGGGAAATAAATGAGTTTAATGGCAAAATTATTTTCAAAGTATGGTGCACAGCCCCAGAAGGGGAGAGATTACAAAGTTAAACTTCCCAAGGGCATGCTGCCCTCTTATATCAAAATCTCTCCCTATTACAAAATGGCATGGAAAATTATGGGTAAAATTGCAGAGAAGAATATAAAAAATAAGAAATATGCGAAACTGGAGGGTGACCTTCTCAAGGCTCATATTCTTCTCAGACCACAGGAATATCTTGCATATGTATATTTCACCACATTACTGATGGGTATAGTAGGTCTTGTTTTGGGGGCGTTCATAGTGATTCTGGGTACCCTTGTACCCAATGTTCCTCTTTTGATATTCCTGCTTTTGGGAATAATCATCGCGGTGATACCGCCTACCATGGCCCTGGCCACATTGCCGTCATCTCCAACTTCGAGAGCCAAGAAGAGAGCAAAGGATATAGATGTGCATCTCCCTGCAGCGATGAATTTCATAGCCTCTCTCGCTTCTGCAGATGTTACAGTAGCAACAATTTTCAAAGAACTTGCCCTGAGGAATGAATATGGTGAGATAGCCAGTGAAGCAGAATGGATTACCAGAGACACGGAACTTCTAGGCAAGGATATATTAACGGCGCTGGCGGATGCATCCCGTAGAAGTCCATCCACAAAGTGGCAGGAGTTTCTTCAGGGAGTAATCACCACAGCAACCTCAGGTGGCAGATTGAAACCCTATTTCCTCCTTAAATCAGATGAATATGAGAAAGAGGCAAAGATAAATCTTCGGAAAAATATGGAAAACTTGGGTGTGTTTGCAGAGATTTATGTTACAGTGGGTGTGGCATTTCCTCTGTTTCTGGTGGTTATAATGGCCATCATGGCCCTGATAAATCCCACAGGTAGTTCATCCGTGGTTGCCATGCTGGAAATCGTTGTAGTGGTAATGATTCCCCTAATAATCATCGTGTTCAGTTATTTTATTTATAGTACAAGTAAGGAGGTGTCTCTATGAATAAAAAAGAGAGATGGATATGGGCAATATCCCTCATCGCTGGACTTATCTTCATGGTATTTGGAGTTTATATCTATCGCTATCCAATTGAAAACTTTATACTCACATGGCTCGATATGGAAGTCATTGGCGTCCTTGCATTTTTAGCCGGTCCTGGAGTATATGATATGATAGAAAGAAGAAGAATAAAAGCCATAGAGGAGAGATTTCCGGATTTCTTGAGAGATGTTGCCGAGGCAGGTAGATTTGGCATGACCCTTGCAGAATCTATAGTTGTTGCCTCCTCTGGAAGGTATGGCGCCCTGACTGACGAGATAAAAAGAATGGCTGCAAAGATAAAATGGGGTGTGCCTGTAAAAGATGCTTTGCTTTCTTTCAACCAGCGGATAAACACCCCGTTAATCAACAGAATGATAGCCATAATAATCAAAGCCAACGAGGCAGGAGGTAATGTGGCAGATGTGCTTTCCATGGTGTCTCACGCAGCCAAGGAGACACAATTGATGCAAAAGGAGCGTGGAATCGAGATGTTTACCTATGCCTTTGTTATCCTCACCTCTTTCTTCGTGTTTGTGGCAACCATCATCATACTGAACAACTCATTTATGCCAGAGATGGCAAAGGCAGGAAAGGCTGTAGAAGAGAGTCTGGCAAAAGCGGCTGTTAGTGGCAATTTACCCGTTGGAGGTATTGCCTATCGGGAGGTTCCTATTATAAGTTTTCTGTTCGTGTTAGCGACACTTATCCATGGATTTGGAGATGGCATTATGATCGGATTGCTCAATGATGGGCGATTCAAAACAGGTATGGTATGGGCGTTTATACTTCTCGCATCGGGGTATTTCATCCTGAGGGCCATGGGTGCGGCATGAGGTGATAAAGATGGCAATTTCAAAAAAGGAACAAAAAACACCTGTGATGATTAACCTCTTTCTCCCCATGTTCAAAAAGGAAGGACTAAAAATCAAGGCTCCAAGAAAAACCATGGAGTTTGGGAGTGATATCACACCTCTTCCTGATGTTAACTCCTCGCGTTTCAAAATTATCGAGGTAAATCCTATGGAGGAGCCCTATTCTTATGTGAGAATACTCTTTGATACTCTCAATAGCGAATACATCTATGAGGTCATAGAACCCCCATTAAAGGAAGATGAGAGAAAGATTTTGTCGAAGATAAAGAGTGCCATGATTGAGAAACTTGAAGTAAAAGAATTCACAACCCTTGAAGAGGAGAAAGAGTATCTTTTTAACATTGCACAGCAGACAAGAAATGAACTTCAACTGAGTGTATCTGAAATTGTATGGGAGAGAATGAAATACTACATTTATCGAGATTTCATAGGCTATGGACTCATTCAACCCGCCATGATTGATACGGAAGTGGAAGACATATCCTGTGACGGTGTGAATATTCCAATTTACATTTACCATAGAATGTATGGCTCCATAAAATCAAATCTTAAATTCGAAAAGGAAGATGATTTAGACCAGTATGTATTGTGGATTGTTCAGAAATCAGGAAAGCATATATCCATCTCCACACCCATGGTGGATGCCTCGCTTCCAGATGGCTCCAGACTACAGGCAACTCTTGGAAAACAAGTTACCAAGAGAGGCTCATCATTCACCATCAGAAGATTCAAGCCCAACCCATTTACACCCGTTGACCTTATACGATTCAAGACCATGAGCCGCGAAATGATGGCCTATCTATGGCTTGCCGTGGAAAACGGAATGAGCATAATAGTATGTGGTGGCACTGCCAGCGGTAAAACCACCACGCTCAACGCTATACTTCTATTCATACCCCCGAATATGAAAATTGTGAGCATAGAAGATACCAGAGAACTGAACCTACCCCACGAGAACTGGATTCCGTCAGTGACACGTGAAGGCGTGGGCGAGCCAAATCCGGTGACGGGAAAGAAACCCGGTGAGATAGATATGTTTGATCTATTAAAGGCTGCATTGAGACAGAGACCTCAGTATATTATGGTAGGGGAGGTGAGAGGTCCAGAGGCATATACGGTGTTTCAGGCCATGGCCACGGGCAAAACTTGCTTTACAACGTTCCATGCAGAGGATGTTAAATCCATGGTGCACAGATTTGAAAATGCACCTATTAATCTACCCCGTGCACTCATAGGCGCATTGGACATTGTCATCCTTCAGGCACAGGTAAAGGTTGGAACCACCATGACCAGGAGAGTTAAATCTATCACAGAAATCGTGGGAATAGATCCGGAGACAAATGAGATAATAACTAACAATGCATACATCTGGAATCCAGCCGATGATACATTCAACTTCAGTGGGCATAGTTACACATATGAGAAAACAGCCACTATAAAGGGATGGTCCCAGAGAAGAATGGAACTAGAGGTAAAGAGAAGAGAACGGGTACTCGAGTATATGGAAAAATTAGGGGTGCGATACTATAGAGATGTGGCCAGAATAGTTTCTGCATATTACAAAAACCCAGAAGAGGTTCTAAAAAGAGTAAATGAAGTTTTGGAGAAGGATTAACGCTCTTTCTCCTCGTCCAGTGCAATCACTTTCTTTATCACTTTCTTTTTGACTATGGGTTTCTTTTCTTCAGACTTTTCTTCCTTTTTCTCCTCTTTTCCCTCTTCTTTCGTCGTGGATTGCTCTCTCTTAGATTCTTCTTCCTCAGGTTTTTCCTTTTCCTTCTTTTCTAGGTCCTTTTTCTCTGCCCATTCCTCAACTGTAACAACACCAGGTCTCTTTAATTTCTCCACTTCTTCCTTGGAAATCGGTGGAGGCTTGATTTTGGTCTCTTCCTCTTCTTTTTCTTCTTCCTCCTCTTCTTCCTGTGGAAGAGATGAGCCACACACTCTGCAAATCTTAGCACCCTTTGGATTAAGTGCTCCACAGACTGGGCATCTAACGGTCTCTCCCTCTATTTTCTCTCCCTGTCTTTTTAGCCATTCTTGGAATGATATAAACTCTGGATGAGTTTTCCACCATTCAAAGAATTCCTCATTTGTATACTTATCACCAATATACTTCTTCGCTTCTTCTTTGTACTTCTCAATATATCTTTCGTAATTGTTCTTTAACTCACTGTACTTCTTATACTCAGGATCTTTTTCTTCCATAAACACAGCACCGCATACAGGACAGTATTTGGCATCTTCATCTATGAGCGAGCCACACTCGGGACATTTGACCTTTTCTTTCTCAAATACCACCCCACAGTAGGGACATCTGTCAGCATCTGCAGGCACTAAACGACCACAGTTGCCGCACACCATGTATTCCTTTGCCTTCTTTCTGAACGCAAGGAAGCCATATAGGAAGAATCCCCCAACTCCTGCTGCAACCACACCGATTATCACCCATAGCCATGGTATCTGGAAAGGTTTCTGCTTTACAACCACCTTTTGAGTGGAAGTAAAGGATTGTACACTAGTGTGATACTCTGTTTTTATAACAGGAGTATATGTACCCTTAACTTTGGCAGGTATCTTGAATGTCGCCACTCCGTATTTGTTTGTCATCTGAGAGAATACCCCTAGATTGCCAAGGGATACCGTAACTGTTACATTCTCCATATACACAGTTTTACCCGTTGATTCTGTTGCATTCTTATTTATGACTTTGACCATGAGGAATATGGTGTCTCCTTCATAAATGGTTTGTCCATGCTCCACGGAATATCTTACCACGGAAATCTCGAAGGCAGGCGGAATAACCTCAAGAGTCAGAGTGGCATTATTATTTTCGTAACTCATCTCGCTAACATTATGGGCAGGATTTACAGTCAGCAGTAATGTATGCTTCCCAAGATTTTTCGCGGAATAGTTGTATTTCACAGCAACTGCCTTTCCAGGAGCAAGAGAGGCAATGTACCTTTCCAGGATAACTTTATTATTATCTTTAAGAACATAGGTAAGATTACAACTCATTCCACCAACATTCTTCAGTGTGAATTTGATTGTCACCACCACATCCTGGGCAGCCTTACTCACTGCTTTTCCATTGATTTCAGCCATAAATGTTCCGGGCACAATTTCTATGTCTCCCCTCTGCTGCACCTTAATATTGTATGCACCGAAAGTATAGTTCACATCATCTGTCCTATTTGATTTTATATGCACATAAAATCCGAAGGTAACTGATGTGGAGCCGCTCATGCTTGGTGCATAGTCCCTGGCCTTTAATACAAAATGGAAGATATGTGAAGAACCTGCTCCTATATCACCGGGATAATCTGCAGTGGGAGTAAGTACCAGGTTAAGAGTAGGAAACTCCAGTGTAACCCATACTTTTGCCGATATCTCACTACTTACCGTAATATTTATGGGTATATCTGTTCCATTGATATATTCATTCTTAAGATTCACACCTACACTGAATGGAACAGGATTTACAGTGAAGGTGATTACTTTCATATTATTGCTTGGATTATAATCTCCCTGTACGATAACACCCACCTTCAAAGTGTATTTTCCAATATCCTTTGGCAAGAAGGTGACCTCATAGGCCTGAGATGGATAGGTAAAAGTTTGGTTAAAGAGAAGGGCACCATAGGGATCATAAACTGTCATATACACCTTGGCTCCACTGGGCATATCTTTTCCTGCATTGATCACAGTGGCATCGATTTTTACATTTTCCTGGAGATATATTTCCGAGGGAGTTACAGTAACACTCTCCACCTGCAAATCTATGTCACCCTTCACTGTTATTCCAGCGGAGCCCACCTGAATAGAGTTTACGTAAACAATGACCACGTGTCCACCGGCTGCAATATTATCCACATCCCACTGAAATTCTATTACATTGGTACCTGCATATAGATTTATATTTTTCTGGTAAAGTATGTTACTGTTATTATCCAATATTATAAGCAGAGGTACATTGTTCCAAGAGTACGTACTCTCCACAGAAACAGAGAGATTAACTACTGAGTATCTTATAACCTCCACCGGAGTTACACTTGAAACTTTAATTACACCCACGGGTACCGATATGGTTGCATTGTTATTATTTAAGTTATAATCCCAGATATAGGAAACTGATGCACCTATAGCATAGGTAGAAGGAGATGTAAACATAGAACCTGATATGCTCAAACTCTCTGTTACACTTTTCTTACCTTTGATTAACGGGAGGTTTAATGTGGTGTAGGACATTCCGTTAATATATACTGTAAGAGTTGCCCCCTGTGCTGCATCTTTTCCAAGATTTTCCACGGTAATGTGTATACCCAAATCTCTTCCAACCATGTATGGCTGTGACGTGGTAACCACTATACTGCTCACTCTAAGGTCCACATCTTTATATTTGCTGAGAGGGATATTGTAATTGATTGTATTATTCTCCGCCATCAGCCACGGAAAATATTCAAGGCCTATCTGCACAGAATAAAATGTTTTGGTATCATTTTTAACATCCACATTGTATATCCCAATATATTTGCTGTTTGGCATCTCGCTCTTGTTAACTATATCAGAAAGTAGTGGAAGTAATGCCGTTCCATTCAGTGTGGTATCCCATATCTGATATCCGGTTACATGCCCAATACTCATTCCAGGAACACCTTTTGTTGCATAAATATAATTTTGTATTATTCCGACAATCTTGGATTTAATGTTGGAACTTCCATAGATATCCACCGGGTTTGGTGTGGCATATACTCCAAGGCCATCAATGGGTATTTTACCCTGAAATGTAACATGGAAGGCCGCATATCTTAAAATATATACCTCGGAAGATTCATCATACATCAAGAAACAGGTATCCATTCTCTTTTCTGTGCCAGTATCATTTACAGTCAGATTCAGGAAATAGAGACGCGATGAACCATCTACATACATCATATTATGCGTTGTACCCAGATCCGCCCTTGGTTTATAATCCACATCAACATAAACATCACGACCGTATATTACCGACGAGATAGCATTAAATGAATATGGCTCAATGCCGTCCACCACTATATTTTTCTCTATGTCTAAAAAGAGTTTGAGATTATGAATTGTTACAGTATCATTTTTTGGCCGCTGTATTTCCACATAGATTTCACCCGAAGAGAGGGCATCGACAAATTCATCCGCAGTGTAGGTTCTATTGGCAACTGTTTCAATATCCGTCATACTAACCTGTTGCACCAATTTACCGCTGCCATCCAGGGTATAGTTGGCAACGATATGCTCATTGTATCTCCCCCGATAAATTAGTTGCAGAAGAGATGTTTTGTCATAATTACTTCCATTAGTATAGGTAAGTGAGATCTTCAAATCTTTTAGTATCACAAAACTCCAGTACCTGCTATACTGCGAATATACAACCTTCTTGTAATTTCCAATCGTTACATTATCCCCATTGGAAGTAACCTGAATGGTAGTATTGTTATACACATATCCTATGGGAGCACTTCCCGATGAAGGCTGTTTTCTCAAATGTCTGAATTCTGTATGATAGAAATATACCGTAGAATGGTAAATATACGGAGTTGGCCCATAGGACGGTGGATTATCAAGAGGATTACCCGGCATTCTGTCAAACACAGTGTCTTCTATCATCACATTTCCTGATTTGCTGGTAACATTGAACCATCCAGGATACAGAAGGTCAGAATTAATTATTTTTACAGAACCAGTTGATGGTCCTTTGATGTTTATAGAAAATGGATAATAAGGCCCAATCAAGCCTTTACCTATGGTAAAGGTAGTGTTATAGAAATACAGGTTACCTTCCACAGTGAGATTGTATCTATGTGCTACATCGGAAAGAAAATAAAGCGTGGCATTTTCCACCTGCAGAGTTCCACCGGGGAGCACAACCACGTTTGCATCAAATCCATATTTACCTCTCTCACCAGTTAATGGGTCTATAGTGGTTCGATTAATAACAAATAAGTCATTTATATATACAGTAGATACCCTGCTTTCTACTTTTTGATAAGTATCCCCAGAGGGGACGCCTGCATGAATGGCAGGGGGTAAGAAACTTCCTATCAGAAGCAATAGAACTATCACGATCAAACTTAATATTCTTTTCATGGATTTACACCTTCTCAAGTACATCATAAAGCAATAGAGGTTAATATATAAATACCTTACCTTCCAAAAATATGAATGGATTACATTCCACGGCAGTATTATAAATAAAACATTCTCTTGCTTCTTAGGATTCGATTTTTTTCAAAGATGCAAAGTGATAGCATAAAAAATTTCATTTGCAATCTGCAATCCAAAAATTTATATATGCTGCATTTTATTATTTGCATGGTGATTCACATGGTGATAATTGTTAGTGAGGAGCATTATATCTATCACTTTGGACCTGATTTGGTACCTGCGGCCTTTGTAAATAGGGGAGATGTACTGAAACTCAGAACCAAGGACGCTTTTTCCAATCAAATTAAAAAAGAGGGAGATTTGCTCACAGAGATCGATTTCTCCAAAGTTAACCCGACCACAGGGCCAGTGTATGTGAAAGGTGCAAAAAGGGGTGATGCACTGCGCATAAAGATTCTTGATATCAAAGTTAATGATTGGGGTGTGGTTAGCATAACTCCCAATGGGGGTGTTCTCAGCAAGATGGTTTAAAAATCAAAAACAAGAATTTGCAAACTCACGGATGGCTACATAATTTTTAACAATAAACTCAGAATTAAGTCAAATCCAATGATAGGAGTAATCGGAGTTGCCAGCGAGGAGAGGGTTTCCTGCGGCGTGCCGGGGAGACATGGAGGCAATATGGATACAAATCTCATTGGTAAGGGTGCCACCCTGTATCTGCCGGTTTTTCAGGAAGGTGGGCTTTTTGCTCTTGGTGACCTGCATGCAGTTATGGCAGACGGAGAGGTTTGTGTTACCGGATGTGAGATTCAGGGTGAGGTTACAGTTAAGGTGTAGATACGCTACCATCTCTTGCACCTCAATGGCCTGTGGTGGAAACTCAGGATGCTTTTTACATCATTGTGTCCCACGAAAATATAAACAGTGCTATTGAAGAAGCAGTAGAACTCGGTGTTCGCGCACTACAACGTAGCAATGCCATCCCCTGGGAAGATGCATATATGCTGGGAAGTTTGATAATGGATGTGGAAATCAGCCAATTGGTGGATCCTCGAAAAACGGTAAGAGTGCGGATACCCAAGGAATATGCATCTATAACGAATATTCTCGAGGCCATAAAGATGCAATAGCAATAGAATTGCAAATAAGCAAGAGAGATACGACATTATTGAGAAAAATGAAAAGAACTACAGCAAAGTGCTCAGAGAACTTTGTGAAGAAGTGCAGTACATAAGGGGAAAATAGATATGCTTGAAGAGCATGAAGAGTAACCATGATAAGGATGTTTAGAATCGATGGGATAGAAGCAAAGAGATTTGTGGAACCCGAGAATGCACCCCGGGAAATCAGAATTGATAATAACAGTTCCGTTCTCTCCATAACGTATCAAGACCAGAAAAATGCAAAGGTTTCATTTCGATTTACCGTTACGTATTCGGGCATAGGGGTAATTACTTTTGATGGTGTATTAATATATGAAGGAGATGCCAAAAAACTGTACGATGAGTGGACTAAGAATCATCGCATGCCGGATGATATGGCACAGGAGATTCACGCTACTATAATTAACAATTGCGTAATAGACGCTGTACTAATAGCCAAGGAAATTCATCTTCCACCACCAATCCCACCACCAGCCCAGTTTGTGCAGCAGAAAAAGAAGACTAAGGGTTCTGAGGTTATGGGATACGCATGAATTAGTATTCTCTCCACCTGTATCCACATTTTGGACAAATATAGAACCTTGTTTCTGGCTCATCCGCTGCCCGTGTCTGCTGAAGCATCCAGTGAGCCCCCTGATGCCCACATCTTGGGCATATAACACTTTCATCATAGGGTAGGCCTTTCAATTCCTCATCGGAACCTACAACAATCATCTCCTTTTCCTTGGCCTTTTCTTTTATCTCCTTTTTTTCCTGTATATCCATTTCATATCCGCAATTGGGACATACCCACTTCCCATCCTTGGGATACATAAGTGAACCACATTTAGGGCAGAACATAAACATGCGATGGCCTTATCCTTCTTAAACGTTTTGAACCTCTTTTAGACGCAATAGGCCCTCAAAACCCACTAATTCAAATAATAAAAAGAAAGATAAAAAAGATTAAGATTCCACTTTAGTGTAGTGAGTTCCCAAAGATGGGTACATATAAAACATGATTCTCAATCCATATCCATCTTCTTAGGTTTATATCCCACATCTCAGCGATTTCTTGAGATAGATCCTTTAATCCAGCGCAGTATCTTCTTCAGAGTTGTTGTCTATAGGATTGCTCCTTTCCTTTTTAATCTTTGGCATCCTGAGAAAAAAGCGAGAAAATAGCATCACTCTACATGCTCCATGAGGGAGGAGAATATTTAAATATCAATCTCCTATATGCGTCATCAGGTGATACTATGGCAATATGGCAAGGCAAATCTCTCAGGAAAATTAGCGGTGGAAGAATACGAATGGCCAGAAAGAAGAGAAGATATGAGTTAGGCAGAGAACCTGTTTACACCCACTTAGCGGAGGTTAGACGCAAAATAGTAAGGGTTAGGGGCGGCAATTATAAAATCAAACTTCTGAGAGGCAATGAGGTTAATGTTTATAATCCAAAAACAGGAAAAAGCGAGAAGGTGAGGATAATAAGTGTAGTTGATAACCCTGCCAATCCCCACTTTGCTCAGAGAAATATGATTACCAAGGGAGCCATAGTAGAGACAAATTTGGGCAAGGTAAAGATAACATCCAGACCTGGACAGCACGGCGTGCTTAATGGAGTGCTTGTGAAATGAGTGTGATAATTTATCCAGCATATTTTAATACCTACTATTCTAGAAGGGAGGGGCGTAGAGTTCCAAAAAATCTTGCTTTTGAGCCAAAACTTGAAACCCTAATCCATGCCTTAAACTCACTGGGTTACAAGTTCGATGTTGAGAAGGAAAAAAGATACCCAAAGTGCTGGTGGAAGGAAAAGGGACGCATAATAGTTCACACCGAGGAACCAAAAAATGAAGTTATTAAAAAAATTGCCAGAAAAGTGAAAAATCTGTAGATTTACCTATCCTGAGGAGTTTCCACATCTTCCACTATTTCTCTGCCTGCAACGGCTACATCTATTGAGTGTATTACTGCTCCTAAGGATTCCAAAGATCCCTGAACTTCCTCAAAGTTTATGTTGGGGCCTTCTATAACGAGTTTCAGACTTTCAGTGTCCTGATCAACCTCATTTAGGATGCAATTCACTCCGCTTACACCCTCAACTTTGCTGAGTTTCAGAGCAACCTCGACTATGCTTGGTCTATGAGGCTTCATTACATCAAGCACCAATCTGCGTAGACCATTGATTTCTTGGGACATCTTATTTCCACATTGCTCTATTAGATTTATATTTTTTCCTGCTCTTCTAAGGCAATGTATATCCTCTTGTTCTTTCTTCCCTTGCTCTCGTACTTCTCTAGGATAATTTTACCAATCTCACCAAGGCTTCTCACATGCGTGCCACCATCTGCTTGGATATCAAAGTTCACTATCTCCACAACCCTTATCTTATCATATTTCTCATAGAGCCGCGGATTCACGCGCATCAGTTCAGGTCTGCGCTGGAATTCATCCTTGGTAATGTAGTACCATCTCACAGATAGATTGCTCGCTATCACCTTGTTACTCTCCTCCACAATTCGCTGAGCCAATTCTCTACTCATATTCTCGAAAGATAAATCAACCCTGGCACGTGCCTCATAAAGTTGGTTTCCTGTGATTTTTACCCCAAACTTCTGGTATGCCACTCCAGATAACACATGCACAGACGTATGGGTTCTCATAATTTTATATCTTCGCTCCCAATCTATGATACCATGTACTTTCTCCCCGATTTCCGGTAGTGGACCATCAATTATGTGAAGTGCATTATCCCTCTTCATTCCGATTACCCTGTATTCTTTCTTACCAATCAGGTTTCCTGTATCATGGGGCTGTCCTCCACCACCAAGATAAAATGCAGTGCGATCCAAAATGACACCATGCTCCACCTCGTCTACTTCCACTACAGTGGCGTCAAATTCTTTAAGGTATGAGTCATCGAGATATAGCAATTGTGTGTGCATACAGATGCAATCTCGCCCCTCCATTTAAATTTTTCCTTGCCAACTTCAGGGTTGCAATTTACCCCTTTGAGATTGGAGCTTGAAGTTAAGCACATCAAAAGTTTAGTTATTATAATGCAAGAAAAGGCTATTAAATTGATTGGGGGAACCCTCATTTTCTCCTTTCATACTTCCTAAAAATTCCTAAAAATATAATTTAGTTCTTCTCTCATAGATGTAATTTTTTCCTTGAGTTTATTAATTTTCTCTCGGGCTATACTTTCATAAGATTTATCCCAGTCTTCTCTTTTTAACACCCCCCGTTACTATATCTGAGTACAAGGAGATATAAAAGAGTCACAGCAATATCCCTTTCAACACTCTTAAAT
>WALG01000142.1 GCA_015522955.1 DHVE2 group archaeon | reverse complement strand
CCACAAAGGAGAGAATTCTTCTTTATCTGCTTAATTATGTTTCAAAAAGTTTAGATGATTATATCTCTCCTAAGGATATCACCCAAGATGGCATTGGAGAGGCTGTGGGAATAGGAAGAAATAACGTTCCAAGGGAGATGAAATACCTTATAAAAGATGGTTTCGTGTTTAGCAAGAAGGCACGGGTTAACGGATTTAAGAATAAAAGAACAGTATATGGATTAACATCAAAGGGTATTGAAAAAGCCACCAAGGTTAAGAATAAGATAAGAGATATCTACATCCACGTCACCGATTTCTCAGGAGATAGTCACTATATTCAACTTAAAGATTTTCCCAAAAAATTTGGGATAGATATGATCTCCGCCGCACTGTTTGTCAACAGAGACAGAACCTTGGACCTCATGGATTTAATTGGCCGAGGTACCAGCAATGTGCATATGATTGACGTGGACATAAAGATAAGGAGTTTCTATGGAAGAGCCGAGGAAATGGCTAAAATTAAAAAATGGTTCAAATCGGAAAAAAAGGTTCTTGTGCTCACGGGCATCTCAGGCAGTGGGAAGAGTATGCTGGTGAACAAATTCGTGAAGGATTATCTCAAAAACAGAAATCTTATATGGATTCAGACCGAAGAATGGCTCAGTGCCACCGATATAGTTCTTCGTCTTGCTCATTTCCTTTCCAAGGTAGGAAAGCCAAAACTGGAAAAGTATTTGAAGAGCGCATGGATGGGCTTTGAGAAAGATATGCGCTGGGAGAACATATACGCTATTTTAAAGAGGGATCTCAAAAATGAGGTACTTATTTTTGATAATTTAGAAAATGCCAAGGATGAGGTAAGACAATTAATCACAAGGCTTGTAAGCATGGTAGATAACACTAGAGAATACAGGCTTATCCTTATAGGCACTGATGTTTCCCGTGTGATTCCAGCCAATAAGATGGTATTTATGGAAGAATTGACCCTTGGGGAACTGAAACTTTCTGAGGCTCTTGAGTTCTTAAGAGATAACGGTGTAGATGCCGTGACTGCAAACGAGATTATAAAAAACTATGGTGCCACACCCCTTGTTCTTGAACTTGTTGCCAAGAACGGCAGTAACAAGGTGCTACGCAGATATCTTGTGGAAAACGTGATTTCAAGTCTCTCTGAGGAGGAACGCAAAGCACTGGAAATGGCATCCGTATTCAGGCATACTGTTTCACCAAATTTCCTCCTTCTCCACGATGTGGATTATATAACCATCTATAAACTCATTAACAAAAATCTGTTGAAGGAGACAAATGACGAGGCCCTGATACTTCAAAAAATGGTGAAAGAGTTCATATACAAGCATATGCCTCCCAGCAAAAAGAGAGAGTATCATAGACTTGCCGCTAGATACTTGGAGGAAGAGGGATATTCCTTGAAGGCCGTGTATCACCATATAAAGGCGGGAGATATACCGATAGCCAACAGACTTCTGGTGGAGAATTACAAGAGATACCTCTTCAAGGGCAAAATCGAGGAAATTCGCCAGTTAACCATGGAGATACTCAACACCTATGATCTTTCAGTAAGCGACCATGAGTGGTTCTTATATGGAATACTGGGTGATACATATGAACTAACAGGTGAGTACGAGATGGCCATCGAGAATTTTCAGAAAGCAGCAGACCTTGCCAAACCCAGAGATTTAGATTTCTTCGCAGAGGCTATAGTAAATCTAGCCAATCTCTACGCTCGCAGAGGCGAGTACCAGACGGCTTTCAAGGAACTGGAAAAGAGTATGCAGCACATTATACAGATTAAGGACTTGGGCACAATTTCCAAGGCGAGGTATGCAATGGGTATACTCTCCCTATACCTGGGTGACCTTGAGCGTGCAGAAGATGAGTTCAATGAATCTCTCAAAATCAGTGAAAAGGCACTGGAATATGAGGTACTGGGTCTCGGTTATCAGGGAATGGGTATACTGTATCGACATCTCAAAGACTATTCCATGGCGCTTGAATCCTTTAACAAGGCGAAGAATTACTTTGAAGTTATCGGCGATAAGAGATCCATGGCCAAGGTTCTTGGTAATATGGGCTTGGTGCATTATGACCTCGGTACTCAGGGAAGCGAGAAGGATATAGACACAGCAGAATCCTACTTCTCCAGTGCGCTGGTAATGTTTCAGGAGATTGGAGATAAGTGGAACACACTTCTATCTAAGAGAAATCTAGCGGCCGTGTATCATCACAGAAAACTCTTCGATACAGCGTTTAATTATCTTGATGAGGCAGAAAGAGGTTTCACTGAGATTGGTGGTCTGGATGTTCTTCCCTCAATTTATCTACAATATGGAATTCTGTATGCTGATACAAATGAACCCGAAAAGGCTAAGGAATACTTTGATAAAGCCATTTCATTATCCATGGAAATTGGAAATGAGTATCGTGCTGTTAATTATTCCAAATATGCGTTAAATACTCTATCCAAATTCGAAGATATAGATACAAAAGTGTATGAAGAAATTGCAAAAGGAGAAAGGAAGGTGGTGGCTGTTGTTTCCATTAAGGAAAAATAAAGGATTCACCAGTAATCATAATCTAACGGAGGATCGGTCTGTGCTTGTGCCCCACCAGTTATACTCCAGTAATCATAATCTAACGGAGGATCGGTCTGTGTCTGCGCTCCTGAGGAATTATCATCGAGAAGTGTGGCAGAGGTCTGAACATGGGTATGCACACCGGCAAAAGCCGCAATGCCAAAGAGTACCGCTATAGCCAGTATCCCAAACAGTAATTTACCATTCATTTGCATCACCAAGAAATATTTCGATGCAAGATATTTAAAAAATGGTATAGCAATCTAAGTTTCTATAATTAGTGGTAACCATCAAGAAATATTTTGATGCAAGAAAACTAAAAATGAGCATGCTCATTTAATCATTTATATATTCAATGTACCATGTATATGCAATGAAAGTGCTGGTGGTAGATGATAGCCCCCAAATCGTAACTCTCATAAAAGAGATATTAAAACGCAAGGGTATACTCCATGTGGATGGTGCCTATGATGGTAAGGAGGCTCTAAAAAAAATTAACTCCGAGGAGTACGATTTTTGTGTGTTTGACTATGAGTTGCCGGGAGTGGATGGGCTAACACTGGCCAGAAAAGCAGGAGATAAATTTGGCAAAGATAAAGTTGTAATTATTTCTGCCTATGAGGATTTTGAACACAACAATTTCAAGGTTTTGCACAAGCCCTTCAGGTCTCAGGACCTCCTTGATTCACTGGAATAACTCTGGCCACCATGTTTTATCTGCTGCTACATACTGATGCCTCCAGATATATCCCAATGGTCTATTCAGATTAGGTGCATGTATCTTCTTGTCTAATCATAATTATCATTCCAGATAAATTGATGAGAAAAGATTAATATGGGGTGGAGATATTTTAACTTTGGAATGAAAAAATCGTTAACCTTCAAGATTGAACCTCCCAAGGCGGGGATTGTTATAATAAACAAAAATTACAAGATTGTTAATATGGATTCTGGGGGAGCAAAAATACTAGGTTCCTCTAGCATAGGCAAAAATATTTTGCCATTTATAAGAGAAGATTTTAGAAGAAGTTTCCGTAGAAGAGTTTCCAATCTTCTTGGGGGAAGAACAAGGGAATCAAAGATGGTTATTTCCCTACAAACTGGTGAAGGTGAATTTCTTGCCAGAATAAGCGCAATGGCCTTGGGCGAGATT
>WALG01000141.1 GCA_015522955.1 DHVE2 group archaeon | reverse complement strand
TCTTTTATCTGGAGGAGTTTAGTGTACTCCACAAAATCTAGGTGGAGGATTATAGGTTCCAGCAACTTCTGTATCTTCTTCTCTCTCATTTCCCTCAGGAATCTCTCGTACCTTATTCTCTCATGGGCAGCGTGCTGGTCAACGATAACCACCCCTTCGGGAGAGCGCAGCACGATATAGGTATCTCCAACCTGACCTAGAACCTCCATCTTGGAGGTGCGCATTAAGGGTATGAAATCCTCAATTTTTTTCTCAGTTCTCGCCTCATCAACCTCGAAATGTGTCTCATCAACATGGGATACCCAGGGCATGGGCATGGGCTCCGGGTGAGCGGCTTTATCCATCTTTTTTATAGAAGGTATATTATCTTTGCTAACAAGACTCTCCCATATACCTGTGGCTACTAATCTGGCAATTTTCTCTTCATCCCGGAACTTCACAAGCAGTTTAGCGGGGTGTACATTAACATCCACACTATCAGGAGGAACCCAGAGTTTTATCACCGCGTATGGATAAGAATCTCGAAAAAGAAGAGTGCCATAGCCCCGAACAATGGCGTTCTCTACGAGTTTGTTCTTTACAGGTCTACCGTTCACGAATACCAGTATCTTGCCCCTATCTTTTCGGGTCAAGTGTGGTCTTGAAATAGCACCCTCGATCCTCACATTCTCCTTTTCTAGTTTCACGGAGATAAGATTCTGGGCAATTTCTCTACCCCATACTTTAGAGATGCGAGAGATTAAATCAGAGGGTGGCGTTTGCAAAATCTGTCTATCGTTATTAACAAATTGAAAATGGATACCCTCGTACATAAGCGTGTACTTTTCCACAACCTGAGCAATAGCATGATACTCAACTCTCTCCGACTTGAGGAACTTCTTGCGTGCAGGTACGTTGTAAAATAGGTCTCTCACAAAAATAGTTGTCCCAGGAGGCGCACCGATATCTTGAATATCTTTTATCTCTCCTCCCTCAATTACAACCCGAGTGCCTGCAATATCTTTCCTCCTTCTTGTTACTAGAGTAACCCGCGACACTGCTGCTATACTTGGAAGTGCCTCACCCCTAAATCCTAGGGAGTTAATTCTGAATAAATCCTCCTCGTCCCTTATTTTGCTGGTTGCATGTCTCTTGAATGCAAGAACTGCATCTTCGCGACTCATCCCATGGCCATCATCCACCACGCGAATCTCTTTTATGCCCCCATCTTTTATAGAAATTTCAACTCTCGTTGCACCCGCATCTATGCTGTTCTCCACAAGTTCCTTTACAACGCTTGCGGGGCGCTCTACCACCTCGCCTGCTGCTATCTTCTCCACCAAATGAGGAGGAAGCACCTTTATACGGGATTCCACATGGAGAATATGCATGGCTGAGATAAAAAGTTTCTGAGGCAAAATTATTAGATGGGAAATACCTTTTACCCATGTGAAAAGAGATATCACAGTAGTGGGCGGTGGCCCGATCGGACTGTTTGTCTCGTCTCAACTCTCCAAAATGGGATTTGATGTTCTCCTGCTTGAAGAACATTCTGAGATAGGTAATCCCTCTCACTGTGGAGGGCTATTTTCTCCCCGTATATTCGAAATTACGGGCCGTGGTGGAGTTTTACATCCAGCCAGAAAGGCTAGAATCTACGCGCCTAACGGTGTGTATATAGAGGTGGGTGACCAGAAGATACGGGGCTATGTGGTGGACCGTGTGGAATTCGACAGAAGCCTTGCACGGAAAAGCGCTGAAAATGGTGTGGATATTCATCTTAAGGAGAGAGTTAAAAAGGTAAATTATCCTCGGGTCGTTACAACCCAAGGGGAATATGAATCTCGGGTGATAATAGGATGTGAGGGAATAAACAGTGTGGTTAGAAGGAGTATGGGAATTAGAGCACCACAAATCCTCCCGGCGGTTCAAGCGGTGACGAGATATGAGGTTGAGAGAGAGGACATGGTCTATGTTTTCACAGGTTCTTGGGTTGCTCCCGAATTTTTTGGCTGGGTTATACCCATATATGATAACCTTGCACGTGTAGGTCTTGCCTCATATTCTCATTCATGGGAGCATCTTAAAGCATTAATGAGGAAATTGAAAATAAAGCCACTCTCAGTAGTGGGAGGAGGAATCCCCATAGGCACTGTGGCAAGAACATATGCGCGGGGAATGCTTATTGTGGGGGACGCCGCCGGGCAGGTAAAGGCCACCAGTGGAGGAGGAGTATATACCGGACTTCTATCAGCAAAATGCGCGGTTGAAGCCACTGCAAACGCCCTGGAGAGAGGAGATTACAGTGAGGAAAGTTTATCTTCCTATGAAACCTGCTGGAGAAGTAGAATAGGTAAGGAATTGAAAAACGCGCTTTTTCTCCACAGAATCTACCGCAAAATCAGGGATGAAGAGTTCAACAAGATAATAGAAACCCTCAGGGACGAAAGCATAATAAAGATCATAAACAGGTATGGGGATATAGATTATCCCTCCAGGGTGGTTTTCAAGATACTGCGAAAAAAACCATCGCTCTTACGCTATCTCAGTATTCCTGCAAGACTTTATCGTACACAGATTTTAGCATCTGATCGTTGACATGGGTGTATATCTGCGTGGTTGCTACACTGCTGTGCCCTAAAAACTGCTGAATATATCTTATATCCACTCCTCTCCTGAGAAGAGTTGTGGCAAGGGTGTGTCTGAGAACATGGGGTGTGACATCCTTGCGTATACCAGCAAGTGTTGCATATTTCCTCACTATACGAAATACCTGTACCCTTGTAATATGCTCACTTTTTCTGGATGAGAATAAATATTCCATGGAATCTGTGCGCGATGATAGATAATTCTCCAACGCGTCGATGGCTCTGGGACTTACAACCACGATGCGGTCCTTATCACCCTTTCCAGAGCGTACATGCACTATCCTCTCAGAGAAATCCACATCCTCAATCTTAAGATTACATAATTCGCTGACTCTAAGCCCCGAGTATGCAAGAAATGAGAGAATTGCAAAATCTCGCGGCTCACCCTCCG
Source organism: DHVE2 group archaeon (assembly GCA_015522955.1). Taxonomy (GTDB): domain Archaea; phylum Thermoplasmatota; class Thermoplasmata; order Thermoplasmatales; family Aciduliprofundaceae; genus S014-41. The sequence continues at coordinate 9,018 of WALG01000141.1, read as the reverse complement.
CTGCATGCAGTAGACGACGAACCTCTTCCTCTGTAAGATAAACAGGCATCTTTTTGGGTCTCTTGGGAGATGAGATCTTGGACGCAGCATCAATACCTCTATATTTGAAATACACTTTGATTGCCTCTATAATTGCATACATGGTGTTTTTCGAGTATTTTTTCCGTGTGGAGAGGTAGGTCTTATATCTATTCAGATCTGATGGGGTTATATCCTCGGCCCTCTTCTTAAAATAGAGAAACATGTAACGAATTGCCCGTGTGTAAAGTGCGATGGTATTCTCACTCCTCCTCTCTCCTCGCAGGTAATTCTCAAATCCACGCAACTCTTTAACAATGTAACTCTCAAAATCGTCAGACATTAGTCTGATAACTGACTGCCAGTATTTAAATGTTTTGGATATTTTACCCAGAAGCGGAAATTTAATTAATTATTGGGGAATATTCAAAGATATGTCAGTATCACCTCGTAAGATAGGTATAATTGGGGGTTTGAGTCCTGAATCCACCCTGTATTACTACCGTAAATTCATAGATTTATCCAGAGAAATGCTACCTCCCAATAGTTATCCAACCATTGTAATATACAGTTTGGATTTTGGTGAATTCTCCTCCGCAGACTGGGATAAAAGAAAAGAAATGTTACTCCGTGCAGCGAAATATTTAGAGAGAACAGACGTGGAGGTTATGGGAATCGCTGCCAACACTCCCCATAAGGTATTTCCCTGGCTCAGAGATAGAGTTAAGGTGGAGATGGTAAGCATTGTGGAATCTGTTGCTCAGGAGGCTTTGAAACGGGGAATGAAGAAACTCTTGCTCACAGGCACGAAGATTACAATGGAGGATGGATTTTACGCGGACGTTCTCCAGAGATATGGTCTTGATGTTATTGTCCCAAATGTTGAGGAAAGGAACGAGATAGAGCGAATAATACGTGAGGAATTAACATTTCAAAACTTAAGAAGTAAGGAAAAATTGAGGAAAATAATAGAATCCTATGCCCGGCAGGTTGAGGGTGTAATTCTCGGATGCACCGAATTACCTCTCGCTATCAAAGACTCTGATGTTACTGTTCCTGTGCTGGATTCCGCAGCGATTCATGTGCAAAATCTCCTTCGTGCGTCAATTTCCAGGATTCCATGATAAACCTCTGCATCTCTTCACCATGGAACCAGAATCTGGCACGAAAATATAGGCCATGAATCACCAGAGGGAGCCAGTATTTATCATCCTCCCACATTTGCTCATAGGGTATATTTTTTAAGGAAAACCAGCGAGGCAGAGACTCATCACTCTCTTTTGGGATTCCATCAAAATCGCTGCAAAATACGTAAACAAGCCAGTTCTCTCCATTCACATCGTAGAACTTTATCTCTCCGAGTCTCTGAAGGTCTTTAAGAACTATGCCGCTCTCCTCTTTTGCCTCTCTAATTGCACACTCTTCCGGCTTTTCCCCATCTTTTATTTTACCACCTAAACCGTTCCACTTACCTGCACCATGACCCCTCTTTTTGTAATGAAGCAAAATTCTCCCATCTTTGATTATATGTACCACTACGGCCCTTATCATCCTACATCTCTCCAATTTACGCTGATAGAAAGCCGCCATCAACGGCAAGCATAGCGCCATTTACATAACTTGCCAAATTGCTGGCCAGAAAGAGCACAACGCGGGCAACCTCATCGGGTTTTCCAAAGCGTCCCATGGGCAATCTGGATTTGAAATTGATGGCAGTTTTAATCATATCCATGTTCAATTTCATTGCGGCTTCTTTCTTCAAATTTTTAACTCCCTTGGTTTCTATACCTCCTGGAATTATTGCATTAACTCTGAATTTCTTTCCATATTCTCGGGCGAGAGCACGGGTTAATGCAATTACACCCATTTTACTCACATCATAGTGCACCAGGCCCTTGGCGAAGGGGAGCACAGCCTCGATGGATGCTACATTTATTATCACACCACCTCTTTTAAGGTTTCTCTTTATCATCTCCTGGCACATCCAGAAAACGGATTTTAGATTTACCTCCAACGTCTTGTCCAGAAAATCATTGTTCACCTCAAGGAAATCACGGAATAGATACATCCCTGCATTGTTTACAAGGATATCCACCTCTCCCAATGAATCCCAAAGTTCTACTATGTTCTCCCTCTCTGAGAGGTCCACCCTTTTTATTTCAACATTCACATCGTATTTTGAAACTTCATTTTTAACTCTTTTGAGTCCTCTGGAATCTATATCCACAAGAATTAGTGAGGCATGAGCCTCGGCGAATCTATGACTTATGGCCCTGCCAATTCCTGCTCCTGCTCCAGTTATCAGGGCTCTTTTTCCCTCCAGAGATATGAGATTCTCAATGCTTTCATCCTGCATAAACATCACCGCGTAATTTATGGGGTATTTACTATTTAAGATATTCGTGAGTTGGCGCCTTCCAACTGTTTCTGAAGCATCTTTTCCACAATATCAATAAACTCCTCCTCCTTGCCTGGCGGGATGGAGGCACCTGCTGCTATATTGTGGCCTCCCCCATATCCACCAACCATGGCAGATGCCTCCTTCATTATGATGGAAAAATCAACCCCCTGATTCACCAGTACACGTGGGGAACGTACTGAAACTTTAATGTTTCCATCCTCGCTATTGGCAAATGCTATTATGGGAAGTTGCTCTTTACCCTCCTCGCTCAGTATCATGGAGGCAACTATGCCTACGATATTCTCATTTATATTGCTGCCCGCATGGAAATATTGGAGGTATTCTCTCTTTATAAGTCCTATCTCTTTCACAAAATTTATTCCCTCCACAAGATTTCTACGATGCCGGCTGAGCATACTAAGGGCCCTCTTGTAGTACTCATCCCTGTCACCGAGGCATACCTGATAACCTATGAAGGCCTGTCTGTACCTGCCACAGGCATTGAGAAGTGTGGCAAACTCTTTTGCATCTCTGAGCGGGGTACCGCGCTCCTCGTGAGATAGAATGTAGACCTCCCCTATCAATCGAGATGCAAGTTCGTGGCCGTAACCCATACGGAGTATAAGTTTTACCAGTTCAGAAAGTATGAGTTTTCTCTCTTCGATTGTAAGGTCTATCCATCTTCTCCATGACTCTCTCTTGAGCGGGATCCCCAGTTCCCGGAGAAATCGCATGGCTGCTTTCTCGTCGCCGGTGATGGTGGGAAGAATCGGATCAGTAGAGTATTGAAGCATCTTGTAAACAGGTCTTGTCTCCCTGCCAAAGAAACGAGCGTCCATGAAGTAATCTATATAGCCATTCTCCTTTGCCTCGCGCAGGAGGATGCGGTTCGTGCCAACAAGTTTCAGATACTCCGTGTCCTGCATATCTCCAATGGCACCCACGATGGCCAGGGCACTTAAATCCACGTTCCTGCGATCTAATTCTCTTGCAACCAGATATGTAGTGCCTGAGCCGCTTATGTCCACCGCGCCATCCTTATTGAAAAGATGAGGATTGAGTTGGAGAATCTCTGTTTTATTTAGAGCATCAAAAAAAGTGGATAGATTCTTTCTCTTCTCCCTTGGCAACACTACCTGGGAGGCACTGGGTACATGATGGTCTGTGATTACCGCATTCAGGCCATACATCTCATGGAGCATTCCACTGCCCAGATCAGTGAACCATACCAGTTGGGGATTCTCATCCTTCAGGTTCCCGATTATCCGGGCGTCCAGTTGTTTCACGAACTCAATTCTAAAATTTTTACCCAAGCGCTCAAGGCTTCTGGCTGCTATGCTACCCGCTGTTATGCCATCGGCATCTATATGGGAAATCACCACGATATCCTCCGCATTCTTTATTTTTAGTGCAATCTCCCTGGCTATCTTCAAAAATTCCTCCACGAAATAAGTTAAGGGTTGATGAGTAAAAAATTTTTTGGCAAGAGGTTAGAAGTCCCCATCAAGGTCTGTATAGACACTGGGAAAGCCATAAGTGATAGCCTTTTGACCTACCCATCCTTTGTGATATACGGTATCTTTCCTCATTTTTTATAGAAACACTCGGATATATCACAGGTATTATGAGAGGCGCATATATATCCACAATGCTACTCTCCCTTGCTGAGGAATATTTTGAGAGAAGGAAGGCAGCATATGTGGGAAACACAATCTTATGGCATTTGAAAAGGATTGTTATATGGGCAATGATTTCGGTGGTGCTCCTGCTAATAGGGGCGTATGTAGAGACCTATCTCACATCATATATCCCCTCACATTTCTATTGAGAAATTCCCAGTTTCCTGAGGGTCTCATCTGTGGGAATTCCATCTTTCCAGCCGCGAAACTCGTAATACTCCCGGAGCATTTCCTGGAAAATCTCTCTGCTAAGTGCGTTTTCTCCCTCGAATATTCTTGGAGGAAGCGTGTCCTCCTCTCCTCCTATCCCTGCCTGAACATTGAAGAGGCGCTCAAGGTTGTATATGCGCTCCCCAAAGCGCAGTATGTCTTCGCTGCGATAGTGCACTCCCGTAACTGCACTGAGAAGTTTAGAATATTCCACTTCACCCATTGCGAAGGTTGTGAATTTACAGAGAACAAGCGAATCCACTGCTGCGCTGAGATTCTGGAAAATTACCACAAGCCCCGGTTTATCTGCGGGATTGAGTCTATGTATAAGTTTCGGCTTGCCAATTATCTCGGGGGCTACAAGATATGCACGTAGATGGCAACCGCCACGGTTACTGGTAGCGTAACTTAATGCTTGGCCATAGAGCCCGCGTGGGTCATAGCCCGGAAGTTCAAGACCCTTTATATCCATACTTTTCTTTGTAGCGTTGTGCTTCATCGCTACTATGCGTGCTCCCTCCGTCAGAACTTTTCCTTCCCCAATCTCCTGGATTCTGTCAAGATAATCCTCGCCTGTTATCTCGCGGTACAACGCTATAGTACTTCCCGCAGTTATGGTATCCAGCCCATACCTATTGCATTTAACATTTGCCTCAACTATCTTTTCATAGTCGCCATTTTCCAGATTTGGTCCAAAGGCCCATATGGTTTCATATTCCGGCAACTCTATGCCTCTTTCCTTATCCCTTTTTTTGCAGTTTATGGGACAACCCCAGCATCCGTGACTTTCTATGCTGTAATGCTCAATAATATAGTCTCCGGAAAGTTGTGAGCCACCCTCGAAATGGGATCTCTGATAATTGTTAGTGGGCATGACCTCCAGATAATTTACGATGTCGTAGAGCATGGATGTCCCGAATACCCTTAAGCCCTTGTTCACAGGGGGTGAAGCCTCAAGAAGGCGAACCATCTCTTTTAGGGCAACCTTATATGCTTCCAAATCTGCAATCTCCGGTTTTTGGGTGCCCTGCACCACAATGCCCTTGAGTTTCTTCTTACCCATTATTGCGCCAAGACCCCCTCGACCTGCAGTATGTGTGAGGTCATTCATAATGTTGGCATAAAGCACCCCTTTCTCCCCGGCTCGACCTATGCAGGCGACACTACCGTATTTTTGCAATTTACCGGTAACCTCATCCACATTGAGGCCCCACAGAGATGTAGCATCTTCCAGTGCTATCTCACCATCGCTTATTCTCAAATATCTGGGTTCATCTGCCTCGCCCTTTATTACAAGCGCATCAAATCCTGCATAATGCAGTTCCTTACCCCAAAAACCTCCCGCATTGGAGTCGAAAATAGTGTCAGTAAGTGGAGATTTGGAAACCACGACATGACGACCCGACATGGGCGCAACTCCTGTTAAGGGACCCACGGCAAATACCAGAACATTTTCTGGAGAAAATGGGTCAATATTCGGAGTTATTAGGTCAAAATAAATTTTAACTCCAAGACCGCGTCCGCCAACGTAATCCTGTAGAATTTGATCATCTATTTTTTTTACAGTGATTCTCTCATCTGAGAGATCCACGATGGCCATATTTCCAGTCCAGCCGTGCATAGTGGGGAATTCGGTGCCTGAGATTTAATACTTCCGATTGAATTGTTGCATCTCGCACAAAAATTATAATACGGGAACGGTAATCCTTCTATGTGGTTGTTAAGGATAAAATCGGACGCAGAAGATACATTATAGTACGCAATGAACCACTCTTGCGAAGAATAATCTATGAGATAAGGAAAATAGATGAAACTGCAAGAATCGTGTATTTTGAGGAGAATTACGCCATGATAAGATGCAGACACTGGTACAAGGAGCAAATTCTACAATTTTTACACCAACATGGTATTGAAACCTATATAACCACCGGGACAATCAAAAAAGGAAAAAAATTACTCAGCACCATCAAAATCAGGGAGAGAGCGCCGCGATAATTTTACCCAGATGTGATTCCACATCCTCCACTTCTTCCACAATGGTACCTGTCACAATTATGTCTGCACCAGCATCCACAATTTTTTTGACCTGCTGAGGAGTTCTTATTCCCCCACCTACGATGAGTGGAACATCAATAGCCTCCTTAACGGCACGAATCATGTCTGGAGGCACAGGTTCAGGTGCACCGCTTCCTGCCTCAAGATATACCAAGTGCATTCCAAAATACTGGGCTGTGAGAGCGTAGGCAACTGCATCCTCTATACGGTCCCTTCTGAGCAGGTCAGCCTGACCCACGCGACCCACAGTCATCCCCGGCTCCACCACAAGATACCCCATAGGTATAGGTTCAATGCCAATTTTTCTCACAATGGGTGCGCCTCTCACCTGTTGCCTCACCACATATTCAAGGCTGTTGGAGTTTAGAAGGCTCATAAAAAAGAGTGCATCTGCGTAGGGTGAAAGCACTCCAGCGCCACTAGGAAATATTATCACAGGTAGTTTCACAAGCGATTTTATCTCCTTTATTGTCTCATTAATCATCTCAAGCGTGAGCCCTGTGGAGCCGCCAATCATTATGGCATGGGTTCCCACTCGAGATGCAGCCAGTGCTATCTCTGCCGATTCCCGCGGGGTCTTTTTCTCTGGGTCTATAAGAGTCATATGCATTTTCTCTTTCTTGAGAGTTTCTTCAATATATTCCATTACCTTCATTTCAATACCTCCTCAGGTTAGCCCTCCCACAAGATAGGCTATAAGACCCACAATCATGGCCAGTTTTGCGTATCTCTGTCCCTTTGAAGGACTCTCAAATTGAATTACAGCAGCATATATGAAAATTGCGTCAGATATCAGAACTACAATGAGATAATATATACCGAAGTGTAACAAGAGATATGGAAGAGGACTGAAGGATATGGCAAGCAGAAAGAAGAAGAGTGCTGACACTGAAGCCCATCTACGCCCGATTTTTTTGGGAAGAGTCACACGATTCAGGTCACCTTCCATATCCTCTATATCCTTCACGATTTCACGGCCCAGATTGGAGGAGAAGGCCATCAGGGCGAATATAGAGGTAAGTGCAATATTCCCATAGATTGCACCTCCAAATATGAAGAGCAAGCCAACAAGAAAACTGATGGTGACATTGCCAGCAAAACCCATTCTTTTGAGATAAATCTCATAGAGAAGCATCATGACCTCAGCGATTATTGCGATTAAAAAGGCAATAAAATTTATGAATATCACAAAGAGCAAAGCAAGAACAAAGAGAGAGAGGCCATAGAATAAAGCATTTCGGGGAGGGACATCTCCTGCAGGAATAGGTCTATTAGGATGGTTGATAATATCAATCTCCCTATCAAAATAGTCGTTTAGAACATTGCCCCCACCCAGAGCAAAGAATACAGTGAGCACACCGAATAGTGTGGGAAGAGGATAATTCACAATCCCATAGCCTCTAACAATGATTCCTACTAAGATTATGGCAAGAGTACCCATTACACAGTTGATGAGTCTAAGGAGGCGTAAATAGGGATTCACGGATAGAAAAAGGAAATGCAGATTATAATGATTTCCCTAATTTAATTCAAGACGCTCTACCTGGAGGCGATCCCAGGTTGGATACTCTTCAACCTCGTAGCATTTCCAGGGTAACTCGCTTGCAATATCTTCCAGGATATAAGGAGAGACCTCTACTCTCTGACGCATATAATTCACTGAAATGAGATTTTCTGGGATATCGTACGTCTCTCGAAGGTAACGGTGTATCTCCTCGAGGTCATCTCCAATTACTACCCCAAGAATAAGAGTTGAATCCTCGGTAATTTCCTCATAATCTCTCCTCACATTTTTTGCTCTTCGCATAAGCCTATTTTTCATCTGGATTCCATCCTTAAATGCGGCAGAGCAGTAATGTACTATAATGTCCCATGGCATGGAGACAATCTCGTATGCCACCTCCTCACTTCCCCTGACCGCAGAGGATATATCACTCTTCGGTTCATAACCTCTTTCATTCAACGCCCGATAATTCGTTTCTGAGAATTCAAGTTCGTTTAAATTCACAAAAACTCCCATATCATCGGCAAAATTGACCAATGAGATAAGCGAATCTCTCATATCTGGAAGTACGGGGACTTCTATACCTGCATCCAAGCCGGCATCCAGTGCCCAGGTAAGACGTTTGGCGTAGATGCTACCTGTCATTTTGTTCCACAGTGGGGGAGGTGGGTGAAATCTTATCTCATCCAGTCCTGCAGATGCAAGTTTTAGTATATCCTCTTTAGAGCCACTGGCTGTGTAAAGATGGATATGGTGGTCCTCACCAAAATTGTCTTTAAGCAATTCTATATAATGCACAGTCCTGTCAATTTTCTTAATGGGGTCGCCGCCGGTTATACCTGTTCCCAGGGCATCTATGAGCCTTGCCTCCTGCAGTATATCTTCATCGCGCCTCACCGGCATCTCATCTGCATATATTACATCATGATTCATTTTCTCCCTGCTCAGGGGGCAGTAAAAGCATCCAGCATCACATAATCCGGTTACAAAGAGTACCATCTTGGCACCCAGAGCGCAGAGTTTACAGCCACGAACCACAGGCTTGTTTGTGGCCGCACCCAGGGGAAGGTGAATCATATCACCTCCAATAGAAAATTATATAAAAATCTTGGTCTCTTGGACTTTCCCACACAAATAAGACGGAAAAACAG
>WALG01000140.1 GCA_015522955.1 DHVE2 group archaeon | reverse complement strand
CCTTCATCAACTGGGCCGGTAGATCAGCCCGGAAGATCGCCACGCTTGCAACGTGGAGGCCGCGGGTTCAAATCCCGCCCGGTCCACTGAACCTCTTTCTTAGAAAGAAAGCGGTGTCATTCAGAAAGAATTTTTCTTGGCTCCAGGAGGCTTGTAAACACTGGTGGTTTCTAAAGGAGAGGAGTTTGGAAAGGAGAAATGAGCAAGGAGCGAAGCGAGTTGCGACCTAGCACTCTGGAGGAGGGCTTAGCCGTGGGTGTCTATGACTTCCCCGTAACCATAAAAATTTCTTTTGGGGTAAAGCACTTTTCTTTTAAAGAAAAGGGCTTAGTGGACCGGGCGGGATTTGAACCCGCGGCCTCCACGTTGCAAGCGTGGCGATCTTCCGGGCTGATCTACCGGCCCAGTTGATGAAGGGGATTAATAGATTTGGTATAAAACTTTTGCCCGTTTATACCTTAACCCGGGACCATTTACCTCTTCGGAACTCGAAATACATCCAGCCTGCACGGATATAGGTTTCAAAAAACATTCCCAGCCATACTCCAATGAGGCCCATTCCCAAGGGATAAGCAAATAGAGTTGCTAAACCAAGCCTTATACCAAGCAAACCTGTAAGGTTTATAATCATGGGCATGGTTGTATACCCCGCACCCCTCATTCCCCCTGCAAGGGTGAATAGGGCACCCAAAGCGGGTTCTGTAAATCCCATGAGGAAAAGATATATGGATGCAAGATGCACAATGCTCTGGTCATCCGTGAAAAGATAAGCAAGATACTGAGGGAAGAGAACCATTATTGCTCCGGCAATAGCCATTATTCCCGCGGACATTTTTGCTGATTCCATGGCCGCTCTTCTCGCCTTTTCCATATTTTTTTCTCCAAGATACTGTCCAACAAGGGTAGTAGCCGCTATAGAAAAACCAAATCCTGGCATGTAGGCAAGACTTTCCGCTTTAAGACCCACCTGAAAGGATGAATAACCGAGAGCACCAGCCACTGAAAATATGAGTGCTGTATAAATAAAAGATGTGAGACTCCACATACCTCGCTCCACTCCCGCAGGTATCCCTATCCTGAACAATTTTTTCACGATTTCCAGATGCATTTTATTCCGTGAGAGAAGGTCTGGTGATAGGAGAAGTTTTTTCCGTATCTGAAGAAGAAGGTAGAGAGATGAGCCTGCAAGATAAGAGGAACCTGTGGCTACACCGGCACCGAGAACTCCAAGTTGAGGAAATCCCAGATTACCAAATATAAGTATAAAGTTCCAGAGAATATTCCAAAAATTGGCAAAGATGTCAATCATCATTGGAGTGCGGGTATCTCCCGCTGCTCTCATAGATGCATGATACACAGCCATGAATACAGCGAAGGGGTAGAAGGTAAATACTCCCATTATGTAACGATATGCCTGTGCAGTCACCGTCTGGTCAGCACCAAGAGCAACCGGAAGTGTCCAACCATAAAAAATGGCAACTAGGGCAATGGGCACAGAGAGAAGAATGAGAAGCGTATAAAGATTCTCAAAAGTTCTCTTTGCTTCCTCAAATTTTCTCTCACCCCATCTCCTTGCAATCATTGCAACTCCACCTGTTGTAAGGCCCATTATCAGGGGAAACATGAGAAAATAAAGCATGCCTCCTATGCCAGCCGCACTTAGACTCACTCTGGGATCTCCGTAATGACCCAGCATTATGGCATCCACTATGTTTTGAAAAGTGTAGAGAAGATTGGATATCACTGCCGGAATTGCAAGTTTAAGCACCACTCTTCGTAATTGCACAAACATGCAATAATAACTCAGTATTTAACCTTTCACCCTGATTAGGAATACAAATCTTTATATTGCGCATACAGATTTAGGTATGGTGAGAAAAATGAGCAAGAAAATAACTCTGAGCCTCATTAAGGCAGATGTTGGTGGCTGGCCAGGCCATTCCTCTGTGCATCCTGATCTTATAGAGAAGGCAAAGGAGTGCCTGGAAAAAGCAAAAAATGAGGGAATTCTCATAGATTACCATGTCACCGGTGTGGGGGACGACCTGCAACTGATAATGACACACGAGAAGGGCGTGGATAGCAAGGAGATACATAAACTTGCCTGGGATACCTTTGTGGAGGCAACCAAGGTTGCAAAATCTTTAAAACTTTATGGTGCAGGCCAGGACCTTTTAAAGGATGCTTTCAGTGGCAATGTGCGGGGCATGGGGCCCGGTGTGGCAGAGATGGAGTTCACACCTAGAAAATCAGAGCCTGTGATAGCTTTTATGATGGATAAGACCGAGCCGGGTGCATTCAATCTGCCAATTTACAGAATGTTTGCCGACCCCTTCAACACAGCAGGTCTCGTCATTGACCCAAATATGCACGATGGATTTATTTTCGAGATATGGGATATTATGGAGCACAAGAAAGTTCTGTTGCATACTCCGGAAGAGATGTATGACCTCCTGGCATTGATAGGGGCAAAGTCAAGATATGTGATTAAAAGGGTATATCCAAAGGAGAGCAATCCAAAGTTGAAAAGTGACGAGCCTGTGGCCGTGATAAGTACAGAAAAACTCTATCAGATTGCAGGCGAGTATGTGGGTAAGGATGACCCTGTTGCACTGGTAAGGGCACAGAGCGGCTGCCCTGCACTGGGAGAGGTGCTGGAGCCCTTTGCATTTCCACATCTCGTTTCAGGATGGATGCGTGGTTCCCATAACGGCCCTCTTATGCCAGTAAGTATAAAACAGGCTCACTGCACAAGATTCGATGGTCCTCCACGAGTTGCTGCCCTTGGATTTCAATTGGCAGATGGAAAACTCGTTGGTCCCGTGGACCTGTTCGATGACCCCGCATTTGATGAGACAAGGAGAACTGCTGAAATAATTGCCGATTACATGCGCCGCCATGGTCCATTTGAACCTCATCGGTTACCTCTGCAGGATATGGAGTACACCACACTGCCCAAGGTTCTTACGAAACTGCAGGATAGATTCAGGTCTCTCTAACTTCTTTTTATTGTTAGGCTACCCAAAAATGTTTAGATAAGTTTAAATATTTCTTTTCCATCCTTTCGCCCGTGAAACTGAGCGATTTGAAGGTCGGGGAGAGCGCTCTTGTAACCAAGGTTGAAGGAAAAGGTGCAATCCACAGAAGATTGCTCTCCATGGGGATCCTCCCCGGTACCGTAATAAGAATGGTTCGTATATCTCCCCTGGGCGACCCCATTGCCTATGAAATTCGCGGAGTATTTATTTCCCTTCGGAGGGATGAGGCAAAGTATATCGAGGTAGAGAAAATAGTGCCTCTCAACCTTGTTCCTCCTGGAGAGAGAGTCCGCGTGATACTTGTGGATGGGGGTCCCGGATTTATGCGTAATCTCAGCGAGATGGGAATAACCCCAGGTAAGATGGTGGAGATTCTTCGCGGTTGCTGTCCTATGAGTGTGCGCACAGAACTTGGAGTGTTTCAGGTAGGCATGGGTATCGCCTCCCGTGTGTTCGTGAGGTGAGAGATATGCTCATAGCACTTGCAGGTAATCCTAATACTGGAAAGAGCACAATTTTCAATGCCCTTACTGGTGCACATCAACATATAGGTAACTGGCCAGGTGTCACCGTGGAGAAAAAGGAGGGGCATGTGGAATTTGAGGGAGAAAGCATAAAAATTGTAGATTTGCCAGGAACGTATTCCCTCACATCTTACTCTCTCGAGGAACTCATTGCCAGAAATTTCATAATTGAAGAGATGCCTGATGTGGTCATTGATGTGGTGGATGCCACAAACCTTGAGAGAAACCTCTATCTTTTTACAGAGTTGCTGGAACTCACCGGGAAAATAGTTATAGCCCTGAATATGTTCGATGAAGCAAGGAGAAAATATAAGATAAATGTGAAACGTATGAGAGAAATACTTGGATTGCCCGTTATACCCACTGTTGCCATAAAAGGCCATGGGATTAAAGAACTGCTGCAAGAGTCCCTCCATGGTAATTTTGCTCCCAAGGGTATGGAATACCCAGACGATGTGGAACGAAGAATCCAAAAACTTTTAAAAGTTCTTGAGAAATATAAAGTAAAAAATCCAAGATGGCATGCCATAAAATTGATTGAGAATGATGGGGAGGTTATCAAAAAAATTCAGTCCATAGGAGCAAGAGATGCAATTCACCTCGCAGAACATCTTAGACACGAGATTGAAGATATTTATGGAGATGATATAGAGACTTTGTTTGCATCGTTTAGGTACTCTTTTGCACATGGACTCTTTCACGAGGTTGCAGAACCCATTAATGTGGGCGGTGTGACTCTCACGGATATGATTGACCATGTTGTGGCACATAAAATCTTCGGTATTCCCATATTTCTCGTGATTATGTACCTTGCCTTTAACTTTGTATTTGAGGTCGCTGCCCCATTTCAAGATGCCATAGACCTGATTTTCAATGGCAAAGACATTGCAGGTGGAGGGCATATAAATGGGCTGATAGACATATCCTACAACTGGATGGCTTCGTTTATGCCTAACTGGCTCGCATCGTTCATAAACCATGGTATGCTCCGCGGCCTGGGCGCTGTGCTAACATTTACACCAATAATCATGCTCCTATTTCTTATTCTCTCCGTACTGGAGGACTCTGGTTATCTGGCAAGGGTAGCGTTTCTCATGGACCGCTTGATGAGAAAAATAGGACTGGAAGGGAGAGGAATTATATCCATCATGCTGGGTTTTGGATGCAACGTGCCGGCAATAATGAGTACCCGAGCACTGAGGAATGAGAGAGAGAGAAAATTGAGCATTGCTTTAAATCCCTTAATACCCTGCGGTGCGAGAATTCAGGTATTCGCGTTTATAACCTCCATATTTTTCGTATCTCACAAGGCTGTTGTCTTATGGTCACTGCTTCTTCTATCCATGGTTGTAGTCGCATTAGTTGGATTTGTATACAGCCGCACAATATTCAAAGGAAGAGCAGAGCCCTTTGTGATGGAACTACCCCCATATAGACTCCCAACCATAAAAGGATTGGGTGTGCACATGTGGGAAAAAAGCGAGGGGTTTCTCCGAAAAGCGGGAACAATAATAATAGGTGCCGCAGGTATCATATGGCTCTTCGCCGCGCTACCATGGGGTGTGGAGTACGGAAGTCAGGCAAGTTACATAGGTCAAATTGCAAATTTTCTTGCACCTCTGGGCCATGCATTTGGTTTAACCCCTGAGGCCCTCATCTCACTCTTCTTCGGATTCTTCGCAAAAGAGGTTGTAATTGATACCTTCACAGTTTTATTTGGAACCAAGAGCGCAATGCTTGCATCAATGACCGCTCTTCAAGCCTATTCATTTTTAGTATTTCTTCTCTTCTACACACCCTGTGTGGCTACTCTGGCAACCGTCTATCAGGAGACCAGAAGTTGGAAGTTCGTGCTTTTCGTAGTTCTTGAAGGTTTTCTCCTTGCCATATTCTTCTCCTTTCTGGTATATCAGGTGGGTACTCTGCTGGGGGTGGGTGGATGAAGAATCATATGAATCGCATGTATCTGGAACTATCCGTGGCATATCTTTCTTTTCTGGCGGCAATTTCCCTATTCTACGGAGCGGTTGAACTTGTGGGTTATCGCATTTTTCTAACACCTCTCGTCCTAACAGCCCTTTTTCCCCTCTGTTTCCTGAAAAATGTGGAGAAAAAATGGATATTTGTCCTCTTCACAGTTTTTTTAGCCATAGTTGATTTTTTAATTGCCCTATACCCCGTGAACGTCTGGGATGTGATGGGTGGCTTCTCGCTTCTTGTTGCTTCCACTCTCATGTTCTATTCCGTAAAAGATACACTCAGGTTGCTTTACAGCGGGCTGTCGTTTTACATCGTAGGTCTTTTTCTTTTGCTGGCTATAGGGATACTCAATATCATTATCCTCCTCGCCAAGATTCTGGATTACTACATTCAGTGCATTGGAGAGACATGCGGGGGGTATCCACTCACCATAAGACCTGAAATATTCCTATTTTTCCTGGGATTATTCGCACTGTATCCATTCTTCCATAGGTGGGAGTTCAGGAGGAAAATGGAATGATAAAGGAGGTGCTTCAGAGAATCTACAACGGCGAGACTCTGGCAGAAATAGCAGAATCTCTAAAGATGGAGGTTGGAGCCTTGATGGGTATGGTGGAGCATCTGGTGAAAATGGGTTATCTGGAAGAGAGAAAGAGGACCCCGGAAGAAAGCATCGGGTGCCGTACCTGTCCACTCTACCGCGTATGCTCCAAAAAAGAATTACGGGTTTATTACCTTACGGATAAAGGAAGAAAACTCATAGGTGTTAAATAGATGTTTTCATATTTCCATCCATGAAACTGGGCATCATAAGCGATAGCCATGATAATCTTCCCGCCATTGAAAAGGCCATTGAGTTTTTTAAAAAAGAAAACGTAGATGCAATTATTCATCTAGGAGACTACATCGCCCCCTTTTCTCTGAAAAAATTTGAAGGTTTCAAACTCTACGGTGTGTGGGGCAACAACGATGGAGAAAGAGAAATGCTGAGAAAGGTGGCTCAAGAGATGGGTTTCATAATTGAAGAGCCACCCTTCGAACTGGAAATAGAAAAAAAGATATTCCTCCTGCTCCATGGATGGGGCGATATAAAGCGCACCGTGAGAGTTGTGGATTCTCTGGCAAAAAGTGGGGAATACAACTGGGTACTCTACGGGCATACTCATAGAATGGATATCAGGAAAATTGGTAATACGTGGATTCTCAATCCGGGAGAGGTCTGCGGATATTTAACATCAAAAAGTACAGTTGCAATACTTGATCTTGAAAACGATAAGGTAAGATTCGTGGGGTTGTAAGAGATGGTGATTCATTCTCAACTCTCCATGGAAAATTTTAAAATCATTTAATCTATGATAGGTTTAATGAAATTCGCTTTCCTCCTGGCATTGCTACTTCTTACATCCTACGTAGGCTCCCCGGCACATGTGCCCAATTTTGATAATTTCACTACCCCGGTAATAGAGCCTGGAAAAGAGGGAACTTTTAATTTTACCATCGAGAACAGATATGTGGCAGAAATGAAGGAAACTACCTTAAGCATAGGAATCTATATGTGGGCCACAGAGGAAAGCAGCAAGCCTATAGAGAAAATAAAAGAGCACCCTGTGATTAAAGAATCTAGCAATATTAACTACACGCTATCTCTTGGTACCATTGCTCCAGGAAAAACCGTTGCGGTGAGATTTCATATTCTCACATTTTCCGGCACGCCAGATGGTGTGTATTTTGTACGGTTCTCAATACATTTCCTTTACAACGGTACCGAGTACTTCATGTGGTCTCCGGGATTTTTCAGCAAGGAGGCATGGGATAAAGCCACAGAGAATCACACCCTCAACTTGCAATATCTTTCCGAGGTAATAGGAAAACCGGTGAATGGAATAATCCCCGATTCTTCTTTCAGCGTAAAAAGCAGTTTAATGTGGGTTCTCTACGTACTTATAGGTATCATAGCGGTGGTGGGAGTTGCATCTATTTACACATATCTCCGCGAGGGAAGAGAGCCGAATACCATGGATGAAAAAATTTACCGCCTGAAGGGTAAGTACAGATATCTCGAAGATGAAATAAAGAGAAAAATGCGAAAGAAAAATCAGTAGCCAAGATATAGCCTCTGCGCCAGAAATGAGGGCAAACCCGTGCGATATATTGCATCTGCAACTTTATCTATATCGTATGGCACCCTTTTTATCTTATAGATTCTTCGTTTCACATCAACCAATGCATAGGCGGCGCGCGGGTCTCCATCGCGGGGCTGCCCCACTGAGCCTGGGTTTATTATCACTCCCCTTGGGTATTCCTTAACAAAGGGCACGTGAGTATGCCCCAAGACCAGGATATCCGGTGTGTCATATTCCAGTAGTTTTTCAGTGGCATCTTCGGGATATACATAAAAATCCTCATCAAAGGGTGCTCCGTGATGCACTGAGATGCGATATCCGCTGTGCTCCAGAATCATAGAATCCCTGAGAGAGATTAGGTATTGCATATTCTCTTCTGTAAGCGCTTCTCGACTCCAACGAGCCGCAATGGCTGCATAGGGATTGAATCTTGAATACTCGTCCATAATTACTGCCCTGTCATGGTTGCCCCTGATGCATGGGATATTTCTCCGCCGTATCTCCCAGATTACTTCGTTGGGCCAGGGATTGTATCCAACAAGATCTCCGGCACAGAGAATGATTTCCACCCCGCTATTCTCCAGTTCTTCCAGAACACACTGCAGTGCGGGGAGGTTTCCATGGATATCGGAAATAAGGGCAAGCATAAGAATATGTATGCGAGGAAGAAGATAAATATTGGGGAAATTTTAAATAATTTCCATTCCTTGAAGATACGGTGATGGGATGAAGAGTGAGATTTTGCATCAATCAGCATTTGCAGAATTGAAAGTGTATCTCTCTCCCGGAGAGAACATTACCGCAGAAGCAGGAGCAATGGTTTACATGTCACCCAATGTAGAAGTCCAAACAACCACAAAGGGAGGATTTATGAAGGGCCTGGTGAGAAAATTGCTTACAAATCAAACACTGTTTATGAACACTTACTACGTGCGCTCTGGCGAAGGCTACGTGGTTTTTGCACCAAGGTTACCGGGAGATATAATGGAAATAGATGTAACCAAGCCTATCTATATATCCGATACAAACTACCTGGCCAGTACATCAAATCTTGAACTTGGCGTGAAATTTACGGGTTTCAAGGGAGTTTTCACTCCCGGCGGAATGTTCTGGTTCAAGGTGAGTGGAATAGGAAGGGTATGGATTTCCACCTTTGGAGGCATAGATGTCATAGAGTTGCAGCCGGGGCAGAGATTACTTGTAGACAATATTCATCTGGCTGCCTTCGATGCAGGATTGAATTTTACCCTCAGAAAATTCGGGAAGATAAAGTCCTTCCTCTTCGGGGGAGAATATCTGCTAACAGAATTTGTGGGTCCGGGAAAGGTATGGATTCAGTCCAGAAACCTACCAATATTTGCAAATCTTCTCTACAGGTACATGCCCAAGCACGATTGAAAAAGTTTATTAACAGTCCGGAAATTGCGGAAGTATGGTTAAAGAGTTAACGCTGAGAGTTGCAGAGGCCCCCCAGATGGATGTGGGGCTGGGCAGGGCACGTATAGATACCCAGTCCCGATTATTTTTAGAGGTTGAGGTGGGAGATGTAATTGAGATTGAGGGGAAAAGAAAAACCGTGGCTCGAGTTTTCAGGTCCAAGCAGGAGGATGAGGGAAAGGAAATCATAAGGATAGATGGTCATATCCGCCGCAACGCAAAGGTTACAGTGGGAGATAAGGTTAAGGTGCGTAAAGTGGTACCGGAGGAGGCTGAGAAGATTGTAATAGCCCCTATTATTGGAAAAAATCAGAGGCTTAAATTCGGGGAGGGTATTGGGGATTTTATAAAGAAAGTACTTCTCAAAAGGCCCATGATTGAGGGTGACGAAATAGTGGTGCCAAACATCACTCTGATGGGGAGAATGGGTATCCTGTTTCAGGTGGTGAAAACCATTCCTGCAAAGAGGCCCGTACAGATTGGGATGTCCACCATTATGGAGGTAAGGGAGGAGCCTCCCACAGAAATGGAAGTGGCAATGGAGCATGTTACCTATGAGGATATCGGCGGTCTTGAGAATGAGTTGCAGAAGGTTAGAGAGATGATAGAACTGCCCCTAAAGCACCCGGAACTCTTTGAGAGATTGGGTATCGAGCCCCCTAAGGGAGTATTACTTCATGGCCCACCCGGAACCGGAAAAACTCTAATAGCCAAAGCCGTGGCAAATGAGAGTAATGCAAACTTCTATGCAATAAACGGTCCCGAAATAATGAGCAAATTCTATGGTCAGAGTGAGCAGAGATTGCGCGAGATATTCCAGAAAGCACAGAAAAATGCCCCAAGCATAATATTCATAGACGAAATTGATAGTATTGCTCCGAAGAGAGAGGAGGTTACGGGCGAGGTGGAGCGCAGAGTAGTGGCCCAGTTGCTCACCCTTATGGATGGGCTCAGCGGGAGAGGACACGTAATTGTTATCGGCGCCACAAACCGGGTAGATGCCATAGACCCCGCACTTCGTAGACCCGGAAGATTCGATAGGGAAATAGAAATAGGGATACCGGATAAGAAAGGTCGAAAGGAGATTCTCCAGATACACACCAGAGGCATGCCCATTGAGGGCCCTCCAGAGGAGAGGGATAAGATTCTTGAAGAACTTGCTGAACTCACGCATGGATTTGTAGGTGCTGATTTGGCGGCACTGGCCAGGGAAGCCGCAATGAAGGCACTGCGAAGATATCTACCCAAGATAGACCTTGACCGTCCTGTTCCCACTGAGATTCTGGAGAATATGAAGGTTAAACGCGAGGATTTCAAGGAGGCTTTGAAAGAAATTGAACCCAGTGTTCTGCGGGAGGTGATGGTTGAGATTCCATCCGTGCACTGGGATGAAATAGGAGACCTTGAGGAGGTTAAGGAAATTCTGCGCGAGGCAGTGGAAATGCCCCTGAAAGACCCGGATTCTTTCAAGAAGATCGGCATAAGACCACCACGCGGGATTCTTCTATACGGTCCTCCCGGCACAGGAAAAACATTGCTTGCAAAGGCCGTGGCCACAGAGAGTGAGGCCAATTTCATAAGCATCAAAGGCCCGGAGGTTATGAGCAAGTGGGTGGGGGAGAGTGAGAAGGCAATAAGAGAGATTTTTAAGAAGGCAAAACAATCATCTCCCTGCATAGTTTTTCTTGATGAAATAGATTCCATCGCCCCGCGCAGGGGTTACTATTCGGATTCGGGGGTTACCGAAAGAATTGTAAACCAGTTGCTCACCTCCATGGATGGCCTGACTACCTTAGAGGGTGTTGTGGTAATTGCCGCGACAAATCGTCCAGATATAGTTGACCCTGCACTTCTGAGGGCAGGAAGAATAGATAGAATCCTCTACATTCCTCCACCAAATCAGGATGCAAGATTGAAGATTTTGAAGGTTCACACCAGAAAAATGCGTCTTGCAGATGATGTGGAACTGGAGGAAATTGCAAAGAAAACAGAGTATTACACAGGGGCGGACCTTGAAAACCTCTGCAGAGAGGCAGGCATGATGGCCATCAGGGAAAAAGAGGAAAAGATACATATGCAACACTTTGAAGAGGCTCTTAAGGTCGTGAACCCATCCCTTGACAAGGAAACAATAAAATACTACGAAGGTATTGTGTATGAATTGAGTAAAGGTATCCGAAAAAGGAAGGAGGATTTGGGTTATTACTCATGAGGTGGTAAAATGAGGAAGTTCGTGACGGAATTAAGGGGAAAAACGGCTATGACGGATGATGGCGTGATTCTGGGTACCATTGATAATTTTGTCATAGAGACCGAGACAGGAAAAATTGAGCACGTTCTAATAGCGCCCTCCCAGGACCTTGAACTGCGGGGCTTCAAAAGAGATGCACAAGGAAGGTTGATAATACCATTCGAAACGATGCGTTCTGTAAAGGACGTAGTGGTGATGACACTCAAAAAGAGTTAATGACGATATCGTAGCACTGCCGCTATACCACCAAATGCATTGGCAAATATTTTGCCCTCTTCGCTTTCATCACTGATTAGTTCTACTTTTGTGCCAAATTCCTCGGCTATGTCGTAATATTCCTCTATTAAATCCTTTTTATCCACAATATCCATCGGTGAGCCGCATTTGGGGCACTCCTTCTCTGGAATTTCTCCCTTAATAGTTTCCTTTATCTCATATCCACATTGAGGGCATTTCCATGTGATACGATACTTTCTTAGACCCTCAGAGATAAGAAGAATTTCCACGGCACCCCTTTCTAGAGCCCCTCGGACTTCCTTTTCTCCATAAAGAGCAAGCCCTCCATCGGGTTTCTTAATTTCCTTGAAAAATTTCTGAAGAAGTTCCCTCTCCCGAAAGATCTCCATATTCTTTAGCGTTGTAGCCGCTTTATTGACAAGTTCCTGAAGCCCATACTCATCGGTGTAACCTACGTCAAACACTTCAATTATCTTCTTTTTTAGTTCGTGGTGCAGATAATCTCCCTTGAGAAATGAATCCTTTGTGCCCCCTGGACCTCCTACTAGTATGCCTTTGAGATTCTCCACTGGGAGAAATACCTCATTGGCTTTATCGCCAACTTTCTTGAAAAATTCATGTACCGCAAGTTCTATAAGCCTCTCAAATCTACGGGAGGATTGACCACCTTGATGATGCTTGCTGGGCACCATACTCTCAAGATGTTTTATCACCTCCACACGGGTACCTTCCAGAAAACCTATGGTAGCCTCCTTGCGGTCAATAACAAGGAGACCATATATATCTTTTTGACCCAGCATATCCTTGAGGGGCTCAAGATAAAACTTTGAATCACATTTGTAAATGAATGATTGCACAGGCTCAGGAGGTTCAAGAATATGGGATACCATCTCCGTCTGGTCACCACGCTTTATAACATGACCCACAAATACCACAAGCCCGTTAGGTGGAGGCATCTTAAAATACTTCAATCTTGACATTATGCTCTCGATTGCACTCATCACATTCTTACGAGTTGTTTTGCTTTTGATATTAGCGGATGTTCCATATTCGTCACGAAGGTAACTGATTACATCTGAAATTGGTCTCTTGGGAGGGATATAAACTGAAATAAGTTCGGTACCTCTACCCTCGTATTTTTCAAGTTCCTCAAGCGCACGTTGAAATTCATATTTCCTCCGTGCTTCCTCACTATCCATATTTAAACACCCGCAGGGGGTTAATTGGTTTTATTAAATAAAACTTAGCCTCTGGCTACGTTCTTGAAGATAAAGCAAATATGTATTCAAAACTATACCTACAGCCAATATTATAAAAATGAACGCTACCACATTAAATAAACCCCATTTCACTTTCTCAAAGTGGTCCATTAGAGCACCACCAATAAGAGGTGCTACCACAGAGCCAAGATTAGAAGTGAGGTTTACAAATCCAAGTGATGTGCCAACGCCTCGAGTATGGGTGGCAGCAAAACTTCTGGAAACGGGAAGAAATCCACGACCAGAGACATAGAAAATGGCAGTTCCGAGGAGCACTAGAACAAGATTATTAACCGCTAAGAATATGCTAGAGATTACGGCCAGAAGTGCCAAGAACCACATCGCCACAGTGTAGCCCTTCTTATCCGATATGTGCCCCACAAGAAATGTGCCCAGAAGGGCAAAGACGGTAAGATAAAAGAGTAAAGTGACTGCCATTTCATTTCCCAAATGCATTGTTTCTGCCAGATAGAACCAAAGCACTTCTCCACCCAAAGAAAAGAACATACCATAAAGCAGAGATAGAGAGTAAAGATATCCGCTTACCTTCATTCTAACTTTTTCACTCTTTTTCTCAACCTTATAGTTGCGGAGCGGATAAGAGAGAAATATGCCAAGCATGTAGAAAACTGCAACTGTAAGCACAGCATACCCCAAGTTACCCATTAAATAACTAGAAACAATGTAACCTATGGAACCACCGAAACCGCCCATCATAAAATAGGAGGTCATGAGTCTGCTCCTAACATTTTGGGGAGAGTGAAAATGCACAAGCGCCTGCATAGTTGGCCATGCAAGGGCTCCATATATTCCATCAAGTGAGCGAAGGAGAAGCATAAACGAATATGAAACATGGGGGTAGATAAGAGAATCCACGCTTAACCCAACAAAACCTATCACCACAAGCAGATACCTGCTCGCGCCCTTATCGGCAATATGTCCTAGGATTGGTGAGAATATCCCACGAGCAAGCATAAATGTAGAGGAGAGGATAGTGATTTCAAATATACTCACCCCCAGTTCACGGAGATGGAATGCTATGATTACCCGCAATATTCTAGCAGCCAATCCTCCAAAGACAGGAATTATGAGAATTGCAAGATAAATTCTTGATTTTCTCATTGTGTTTGCATATAAATACAAGGGATATAAAATTAATTACTGATAGCCACTTAAATCATTCTCGTTCCAGTAGTTATAGACCATATCCTTCTGAGCCTGAGAAATATCCTTGGCCATTCCAGCCTGATAAGAGCCATATCTCTCAGATATCTGCTCCTCCACCGGTTTGGCTATTTTAAGGGCTGCCTCCACATGCCTTCTCTCTATATAGGAATCTCCATTCATCACTGCAAGATCTCCAGCCGCTCTTACAAGCCCACCCATCTCTCTGAGTCTGAGAGTGAGACCTTTCTCACCATCTATGACTTTTGCTCTGCGATGACCCTCTTCTATTATGGCTATTACAGCATCTCTGGTGGCATGAGGTATCCTTCCATCCATGGCTATCTCCTGGGCCACAAACTGCGCGTATTTAGCCCGATTCTCCGGGGTATCAGGCATGGTTGTTTTCACAAGAACTTCATAACCCTCGCCAACAACTCTGGAGCGTAGAGGCGAAAGAATATTTGGTAAATCTTGAATATTACACGCGGCTACTAAAATAAAGTTGCATGGAACATCATCAACACGCACACTTGCCCCTGCACTTTGAGGATTGCGTCCCGCTATGGGAAACTTTTTCTCCTGCATGGCCGTTAAAATGCTCCTTTGCAGAGGTCCAAGATGTGTAATCTCATCTATAAATAACACACCTTGATGAGCCTCATGAATGGCCCCGGGCACTACCCTTTTGTAAGGCGGCGTGCCCAGTTGTGGATGACCTCCATAGGGATCATGACGAACATCGCCAAGCAGTTCGGTCTCACTGGCCCCCGTGGCCATAACAAAGGGGTTTCTTTTAATGGGGACAATTACCTTATAGGGCTTTTTCTTCTCGATCGTTCTTCTTCTTTCAAGCATCTTTTCATCCAGCACCCTTATCTTATCTCCAGCACTTTCATAAACTATGATTTTTTCAACTCCGTGCTCTCGAACCGTGGTAGTTACGCGTGGAGGAAACGATGCTATTCCAAAGGCTGCTCCGATGGCTCCGAATATATCCCCAAACGGCCCCATGGAAGTAGGGGAGGAAATCTTTGGCGAACCACACTTGGGACAAACCGGTTCATTAGGAGTAGAGTATGCCCCACATTTTGGGCATCGGTATCCAAGTTTTTCTGCCACATGCGGTGGTACCTTGCTAGGATCCATTTCTACACCCTGTGCCGAAAGTAGTTCCATCTCTTCATGCTGTACTTCCTCCCTTGTTTTCACCTCTACCAATGGCCTCTCAGGATTTTGAGGGTTGTGTACTACCCTTATCTCCTCGCTGGGTGCCGGTAGATGCAATGCGAGGGCCTGCGCAATCATAGATTTCCCTGTTCCTGGAGGACCTACTAACAGGAGATGACGACGTTGTCGGGCAGCCATTTTAGCAATTTTAATTGCTTCATCTTGGCCTATTACACGCTGAAGGGGATCTCTAGGAATTAGAAGTTCGGCAGTTGTTTCGAATTCCTCCAAGGAGAATTCCTTGGTGGAATCTATCATTTCTTCACCATCTCTTTGGTGAGAAGTTTTATATTCACAGGTCTCTTAGTAACATTTCCAATTTTGTAACCAACTATTTTCTTTATTCCTTTCTCATGGGCAATATCCACCAGTTTCTGAGAAATTATCCCACCTGTTACAATAGTATCTGCCTTTTCTTTACTCTCCTGAATTCTCTCTATTAACTCATTGAGGGGTATACGCTCCATAACCTTTTCTCCAAGGAGCAATGCGGCTTCCTTCTTACTGTTGAGGTCTCTGAAGAGTTCTCCCAGACTGAATTCTTTCTTTTCTGCTTGTTTCCCTGGGGATTTGTGAGAATTTACCTTTTCCTCTTTCTTCTCTGCAGTTTTGGTTTCCTTACTTTCCTTAACTTCTTCTGCCCCCTCCTCTTTACCTTTCTCGGCAGTTTTATTGACAGATTCAACTTCTATCTTGTGCATCCCAATGTACTGATCCACAGGTACTTTGTTACGTAGAGCCTTAACTATTTGCTTATAGGTGAGTTCCTCAACCTCGTAACCAGACGGGGCACGGGCAACAAAATCTATATCGGCCACCTGAAGTAGTTCCTTAAGAATGAGGTCTCCACCATGGTCACCATCAAGAAATGCAGTAACTATTTTTTTCTTACTGAGTTCCACTATGGTTTTGGGAATGTTCGTGCCATTTACGGCAATTGCATTTTTTATTCCATAGTTGAGAAGGTTAATCACATCACTTCTTCCTTCCACCACGATTATAGCATCGGATTTTGGCACATTAGGCCCTGCAGGAAGCCTGTCTTCTCCATAACTTATAACTTCTTCAATTTCCACAGCCTCTCTCACAGTCTTTATTAAATCCTCGCTAACCTGCTTACCCTGTTTCATTAGCATTTGGAGAAGTTCCTTAGCACGATCTACAACTCTCTGCCTCTTAACAGCCCGGATATCCTCAATGGACAGAATCTCCACCCTAGATTTGCAAGGGCCAACACGGTCTATAGTTTCCAGTGCAGCTGCTAAAATTGCAGTCTCCACTTGATCCAGACTGGAGGGTATAAGTATCTCACCCACTGACTTACCCTTCTCGGATTTTATCTCCACTTCTATTCTTCCAATTCTTCCGCTCTTCTGAAGGTCTCTCAGGTCAAGTTCATCGCCCAGAAGACCTTCGGTTTGGCCAAAAATTGCACCAACAACATCTGGCCTCTCAACTATTCCATCAGTCTCAATTTTAGCCCTAACCAAGTATTTAGCGGCATAAGGATCCGTATTCAATTCCATCACCTCCATTTTGTTAGCAGGAAAAATAGCCACCCCCACTAACGACTTGGATGACACGACTCGTGAGATGTTGAGCGTGAATATATGATATGATGAGGATGACTATTTTCCCGTGGACTTTATGTCACAATGGTTTATAAACTTTGTTATCAATTAGGTTCCCACATAACTTCCACAGATTTTATTTCTATGTTCAGGATACAGCCCCGCACAACGAAAGATTTAAATAATAAAATTCAATACAGTAATTAACCTTAGGTTGATAACTGGAGGTGATAAAAATGGTGTGGAAGAAAAAGAAAGACCGAGAGGATGATTACGATGACTGGAGAAGTGATTTCTTCGATGATTTCTTTACCTTTGACATTGAGAAGGAGTTCCGACGTATGGAGGAATGGATGAACCGCATAATGCGAGACTTTCAGGGGGGCGAAATTAAAGGTCCTTACGTATACGGGTTCAGCATGAAGATAGGCCCCGATGGAAAGCCTCAAATACAGCAATTTGGCAACGTGCCAAGAAAATTTGGGATAAAGGAGGAAAATATGGAGGACTACAGAGAGCCTTTGGTGGATGTTATGGAGGGAGATAAGAGCGTGAGCATAACTGTAGAACTTCCCGGAGTGAGCAAGGAAGATATAGACCTTGACCTCAACGAGGGAGATAATGTGCTTACCCTCAAGGTAGATACTCCAGATAGAAAGTATTACAAAGAGATAGAACTACCCTGCAAGGTGAAACCTCAGAGTGTCAAAGCCACTTACAAGAATGGAATTCTAGATGTGGTGTTTGAGAGAGCGGAGCCAAGAAAGAATAAAGGAAAGAAGATTAAAATTGAGTGAAAATGATGGAGATTGATGCCATACTAAGTGCCATCGAAAATCATACCCGCAGAGAGATACTACGCCGCTTGGTTGAGGGGAGACAGTATGCTCTTCAGTTAGCCAAGGAACTTAGGGTTTCCCAGCAGGCAATCATAAAACATCTCGAGACCCTGGAAAGATATAAAATAATAAAAAAGGCTGGCATGGAACGCAGTGAAATGGGCCCACCAAGGAAACTCTATGAGATGAACAAGAGATTCACTCTGGTTATTGACGTTGCTCCTGGAGTATTTGAGATAAGACAGTATGATCTAGACGAGGTAGATGACGAGGAGATACCACCGAAGACGACCAATGTTGAAGAGGTACTAAGAGAGATAGAGAATGAAATCCGTGAAATAGAGCAACGAAGAGCTCAACTCCTCAAAAAGAAAGAGGCGCTTCTCGAAACACTGCTATCTCCCTATTGAATTATGGCAATTCCAGTTCCTCTTTTTCCTCTATTTTGAATGTTTTTATCCCTCTCTCCTCTACAATATCGCTTATTACTAGACTGTCAAGAAGTCTTTCTGATATGCGCTGTCTAGGGTCACCCTCCGTACTCAGCCCGGCGATTATATCACCTGCAAAGATTATCCAAGATATTTTTGTGAGATTTCTTCCTACAGCCTGCCAAGTATTGAGATTACCAATAAAAGATACCGCCTTTATTTTCGTCACATATTTCCCAGGAGTCTTCCCACTTATTATATCAAAAATAACAGAATAAAGAAACCATATAATTCCCTGAAGAATAAATAT
>WALG01000139.1 GCA_015522955.1 DHVE2 group archaeon | reverse complement strand
TCTCATGGTGATACCTTCAGTTTGGGGATATAAAAACCCAAAAGCATCCAAAGTATATCCCCATGAAAGAAATGAAAAAAAAGAGAGGAGCAAAGAAAGAGGTGATATAAATGGTGAACGATAAGAAAAAGAAGAAGAAAGAGAAAAAGAAAGAACCTGAATAAATAAACTTATATCTCAAGATCAATCTTTTTCATTCTTTTTATCTTCTTCCCCCCTTCTCTGTCATTATACGCATACAAATTGCAGTTATTGTTTGGGCCACCATATATGTCCA
Organism: DHVE2 group archaeon; assembly: GCA_015522955.1. Taxonomy (GTDB): domain Archaea; phylum Thermoplasmatota; class Thermoplasmata; order Thermoplasmatales; family Aciduliprofundaceae; genus S014-41. The sequence goes on along the minus strand of WALG01000139.1, from coordinate 3,547 downwards.
TGGCAGTGACCGTACGGTGAGCCCCATGCTTTATAGGGTGTTGGCTGTGGCGGAACGTTTACTATTATTGTGGTGGAGACACTATCCAACGTGCCGCTCCATGTTAATCCATGGTTTGTCTCATTGAAATGATTATTTATGAAATCTAGATTCCAAGCATTCAAAAACCATAGAAAATCTGCGGTGATCTCATCATTGCCCGTCACCCTGTTATCAACAACAAACTTGATTTTAATTATTCTATTCTCAGGATGCCCTATACTCAGCGAGGTTATTTCTGCACCTCTTGAAGCGTACATTTTGTCCATATCATCCTTCACATTCTCAATATATGAATCCCAGTGAGCAAGAATATAGTTATAGGCCGATTTGTTGAAAGTATCTGTCTGCACATAGGTGATATTTGAGCCTTCTACACTGAGCACAATCACTCTTTTTTCAGGGATAAGATTGCCAAATGTGGAAGGTGCCACATTGCTGGAAGAGGGTTGCAGGGCTAATAAATATAGAATAGCACCTGCAATAATTGCTAAAACTACAAGCCATATTATAAGGTAGAGTGTTCCTCTCTTGATTCCCTTGATTCTCTTGATTGCCACACTCTCATTTATACATACCCATTATTTACGATTTATGGCATTATCACCATGTTGTTTAAACTCTTGCATAACTGGAGAGAAATATTAGATATATCCATTACTGACAGCGTACTCTGCGTTCAATATTGCGTTGCCTGCACCTCCGCGTATCGTGTTATGCACTAGCAGGAAGAATCTGAGATATGAGTTTATCTTTGTGAATCTTCCAACGGATATACTCATACCCCTGGAGCGACCATGGCCCGCATACGCATCCAACACCGGCTGGGGCCGATTCTCTTCCTCTCGAACTATAATGGGCCGGAAAGGCGCTGTTGGCAGTCCCGAAATACCCTTGAACTCACGCATTGCCTTCTTAATATCGCTTATTTCAAAATCTTTATCAAGGCGGACCACCACAGATTCAAGATGCCCATCTCTCACAGGAACACGCACACAGGATGCCGTTACCTTTGCAGGATGCATCTCTATTCCCTCTTGTTTGTATGTCCCAAGAATTTTTCTTGTTTCCCTCATAATTTTCTCTTCCTCATTCTTTATAAAAGGTACCACGTTGGCATTTATGTCCATTGCTGCCACTCCCGGATAGCCTGCACCTGAGATTGCCTGATATGTGGATACTATAACCTCCTCGAGTTTCCATCTTTGCAAGGGTGCAAGTGCCAGTACGAGTCCTGATGTGGAGCAGTTTGAGTTTGTAACTATGAACCCTCCGTACCTCTCTTTTTGCAGATGAACAAGGCGCATATGCTCTCCGTTTACCTCGGGAATAACGATGGGCACATCTTCCTCCATTCTGTAGGCACTGGCATTGGAAAAAATCGCATAGTTTCTCTCTCTAAGCAAACCCTCAATATCCCGGGCAACATCGCCTGGCAAAGCGCTGAATACGATATCGATATCCTCTTTCTCAAAGAGATTCGGCTCAAAGGATTCCACTTGCATGTCCCTTACATATTCAGGAATTTCATCTCCAAGAAGCCAGTGTACATGGCTGTATTTCATACCCGCATGTCTGGAGGATGAGATAAGCAATCGCAGGTCAAAATATGGATGCGAATCCAGCATCTGCACGAATCTCTGGCCCATGGCCCCCGTGGCACCAAGTAACGCGACGTTTTTCCTCATTTTTATCACCTGAAGCCCACCCGACTTTTCCTAATGCATCTGTTTATATATATCTTTTATCCTGCGGTGCTTGGAAGAAAATTAAAAATACCATGCTTTGCATCTCTCTGTGGTGATTGCCGTGCCACTTTACGATGTGAAAGAGTTCTGGAAATTTAATATTAGAATTGGACTGGTTAAAGAGGCTGAGAAACTGCGTAGAACGAGAAATCTTATAAAACTCACGGTGGATTTTGGAGATGAGCAGAGAACAATAATCTCGGGCATCGCTGACCAGTATGCCCCCGAGGACCTTGCAGGTAAGAAGTTCATATTTGTGCTGAATCTCACACCCAAGAAATTCTCCGGGGTAGAGAGCCAGGGCATGCTGGTAGTGGCCGAAGACAGTGAAGGCAAAGTGTATCTGCTCCCAGCACCTGTGGACGTGCCTGTGGGCGTAAAGGTGTGGTGAATGCTATTTGGCATTCCGCAGGGGGAAAATGCAAACTTGCTCATCCTAGGCATCTCATGGGATGTTTCATCCTCATATCGTCGCGGAGCAGCGGAGGCACCCAGTTACATTCGAAAAGCAACCTCAGAAGCGCTATACAACAGTTTTACCGAGAATCTTGTGAATCTGAGCGAAATCTGGAGATATCGAGACCTTGGTGACCTCACACCCAGCAGTTTCAAAGAGTTGAAAAATGAGGTACTGCATGTGGTTAGGGAGAACTTTGAAAATCAGGTATTTTTATTCCTCGGTGGTGACCATTCCATAACCTACGCTACAGTTAAGGCGATTAGGGAGGTGACCGGGAAGAAATTCGGACTGGTGTACTTTGATGCTCATCCGGATTTGTATGCAGAGTACGATGGAGACCTCTATTCTCACGCGTGTCCTGTGAGGCGCATCGTTGAAGACGGCCTAATTCCCGGAGATTGGGTTCTGCAGATTGGAATCCGTGCTCCCACTCCACAGCAGATTGAATTTGCCGATGAGCATGGAATAACGATAATTCCAGCGAGAGAGATGCATAGACTGAGCGAGGTTGATGTACCGTTTGATACCGCATACTTCTCCTTCGACATGGATGTTCTCGACCCAGCCTTTGCACCGGGAGTGGGCAATCCCGAGCCCGGTGGCCTATCAGTGCGAGAACTTATCGATTCAATTCATACATTATCCACAAAAATTCTCGCCTTTGATATCGTTGAACTGAATCCCCGATATGATGTCTCAGGCATAACGGGATTTGCAGCAGCGAAGATAATTCGAGAGATGCTGGGTCTCGCATCTTTAACATTGAAAACTTTTAAATAGCAGCCCCGGTAATAAGATACAAGGAGGTGAAAAACATGGCAGAATTGAAAGTTGATAAAGATAAGGGAGAAGTTAAAATAGAGATGAACAGGGAGATACTGGAGAAAGTTGAAAAATTGCTCAGCGAATTTGAGAAACTCAAGAAGGTACCCAAGGTTGACTGGGAAAAGGTTCTCAATAATCTTGTGGGTGGTGAGACTGAAGTAAAGTTGCAGTTTGACAAATTCACCATCGATGGTGCAGTAACGTTCAAATGCGTGCCCCTAAAGAAAGAATAATATTCTCTCTTTTTTTGATTTCCATGTCTCCCAAATCTATTCTCGAATCGCTATTCATCTTTCAGAATCTTATAAGTTCAGGAAGCATGAGTTTGGAGATCAGCAGCAACAAACTTGTTATCTCTCGAGACCGGATAATTCTGGATATTCACGATACTAAAAAATTAATGAAAATTGCGGAGATTTTTTCACTTGCAATAGTTCATAATAAGATGCAAAAACTGGAGAGTCTGGCCCGCATG
>WALG01000138.1 GCA_015522955.1 DHVE2 group archaeon | reverse complement strand
TTCCACAGGTATCTATCTTCTCCTTGGTCTCGTTGGACTACCTGTATTTGCAGGCAATGGAAGCGGGATTGAATATCTCATGGGAGCCACAGGAGGCTATCTTCTGGCATTTCTTGTTGTGCCGCCTCTAATGTCCCACATATTTCACAGGCACCGTTACACATGGAAATCTGCATTTGCTGCCAGCATAACCGGCTCCGTGCTTATTCTTCTGATAGGAAGCATCTACCTTGGCATTTATCTTGGAAATTTCTCAAGGGGACTCCTGCTCGGATTCCTGCCCTTTGTGGGTGTTGAACTCCTCAAGGCTCTAGGTGCAGCCACTTCAGCCAAGATTCTTCTTGCAAAGAGATGCTGAATAAAATCTTAAATACCAAAAAACATATCAGGGTGCCACCAAGAAGGGCTATCCTGTAGAATGCAGGTGTGGTGAGCATCTGAGATGCGAACTCACCTGAGAATGCGGGTGTGGTGTAGCCTGGTAACACGAGGCCCTGCCACGGCTTTGCCCCGGGTTCAAATCCCGGCACCCGCACTTTTTGCATTTTTCCTTTATAACTTGAAATGTGTTATCTCAAAGGATAAATAAGAAATTCTTTTATATTATGGAATCATTATCTTTAAAAAGAACGGGAAGGGATATCCATGAAATTTTTGGGTGTTGGTAACAAAGAGGAAGAGAAAAGGGAAATCAATGTGACTGCTCCTGAGGATGAGGAACTTAGGGAGCTTGTTGAGAAATTGAAGGTGAATATCAAGATTGTAGGTTGTGGCGGTGGCGGAAGCAACACCATACAGCGTATGATGGAGGAAGGTGTGTATGGTGCAGAACTCATTGCAGCAAATACAGATGCTCAGCATCTTCTTCATATAAGGGCAAATCGCAAGGTACTTTTAGGCAGAAGAAGAACCAGAGGATTGGGAGCAGGCTCTGACCCACTGGTAGGCGAAGACGCTGCCAGAGAATCTGAGGAGCAATTAACCTCAGTTCTTCAAAATGCCGATATGGTTTTTGTCACTGCAGGCCTTGGTGGTGGTACCGGTACAGGTAGTGCTCCATACATAGCAAAACTGGCCAAAGAGATGGGTGCCCTGGTCCTTTCCGTGGTCACCTTACCCTTTCAGGCGGAGGGAAAACTGAGGATGGAGAACGCCTTGTGGGGCCTTGAGCGTTTGCGCAGATACTCAGATACCACCATTGTGATACCCAACGATAAACTACTTGAACTTGTTCCAAGACTGCCATTAAATGAGGCTTTCAAGGTAGCAGATACTGTGCTTATGATTACCATAAAAGGCATAACGGAGATACTCACAAAGCCAGGCCTCGTAAATGTGGACTACGCAGACCTAAAAACCGTGCTTGGTTCTGGTGGTGTGGCCATGGTGGGCATTGGCGAGAGCGAAAGTACACAGGAGCGTGTGAAAGAGGCTGTTGAGGAGGCAATAAACTCTCCCCTTATAGATGCAGATATAAGCGATGCTACAGGCGCTCTGGTACGCATTGTGGGCGATGAGCACATGAGCGTTAAAGAGGCACAGATGGCCGTGGACCTTGTGCAGAAAAAGATTAATCCCATGGCAAAGATTATCTGGGGCGCTTCGGTGGACCCGGAGATGGAGAATATGGTGCAGGTACTGGTTGTGCTTTCCGGTGTGAAATCTCCTTACTTTATCGAGAAAGGTGGCTCATTGAAGGCTGCAAGGGAACTGGCAGGTGAAACTCTGGATGCGGATATAGATGTTATAGATTAATCCTTTCTGGTTTTTATTATGAAAAAGACAGAACTTCAGAGCGCGGAGGAAAAGTTTCAGAATTATCGACAGCGTAGAGATGAGTTTAATAATTTGGCCAAGCAGGCCAGAGAAGAGAGGGATCTCCTCAGGGAAGAATACATGAAACTAAAAGAGGAGAGAAACAGGGAGAGAGAGCAGAGGGATACCATTGTAAGGGAGATGAAAGAGCACAAGAGAAGAAGAAACGAACTCAGAGAGAGAATAAAGTTGCTAAGAGAGCATCTTAGAAAAAGTAAAAGAAATGCTCAGGGTACCGTGGAAGAAGAACTTCTCAGAGTGCAGGATGAGATAAAGCGAATGGAGCGAGAACTCCAGACCAGGCCCCATTCCCTTGAGGAGGAGAATCGGTTAATAAGCAATTTGCGCAGCCTTGTAAAAAGAGAGAAAGAACTTGAAAAAGAGGTTGAGAAGAAAAGAGAATTGATGGGAGAGGCAAAAAGCATTGAGGATGAAATCCTGAAACTTGAAAAGAGCGCAGAGGAAGAGCATAGAAATGTTGTTGAACTCTACAAAAAGTCGCAAGTACACCACACCCATGTGGTAGAAATATCCGAGAAGATGAAATATTTAAGAGAGATGATGGATGAAAAGCATAAGGAATATCAGAAAAACAGAGAGAAAGCGGATCAGTTCCATGAGAAAGCGCAGGAGATGCTGGAGAAGATTATCGAGATGAAGGGAGAATACAGAAAGAAAAAAGAGGAGGAGAGAAGCATAATAGAGGAACTTCACCGGAGAGGTGAGGAACTCACAGAACTGGAGGATGAAGAAATAAATGATATTATTGAGAGACTCAAAAAGAAGAAAAGAATAAGTTATCCCTGAATGAAGGGCAGAGCAAAAAAGAATACAATAAATGCAAGAATTAATAGTGCTATGAGCACCACCACAAGCACTGTATCTCTATCTGAGCCAAACACTATTGGAATAGGTCCTATTAAAATGAGCCCTCCATATTTTTTCTCGGTTTTCACCTCCTTTTCTCTATAGATTTGAGGAATATTTTTTTCTGAAGAGTAAGTTATCGGTGGAGATTTTGTATCAAAAGATGTTTTATGAGACAAAAACGGTTCCAGAAAAAGTAATACAAAGCCAAGGAATATGAGAGTAAAGGCCAGTCCAGAGATAACTCCAGAACCGTAAAATACGGGAAATATTAAAAGAAGGGCAAATCGCACCTCACCAGTTAGTAGGCCATAAACAAATAGCCCTCCGCCAAGAAGGAGAAGAAGATATGCAAACCTGCGAAGCATATCCTCACCTCAATTTGTATCCGCAATGCCTGCAGTACTTATCCTCGCTGGTTACTTCAGCGCCACAGTTGGGGCAGGTATATACAAAAACCAATTTTGCACCACAGTTCCAGCAGTACCTGTCCTCGGGTCTAACAATTGCTCCACATTTGGGACATCTGAGTTCCTCCTGATGCTCCTCTTCCTCCCTTGTTTCCTCTACCAGTGGTGCTACTATGGGTGCAGGAGTTTTCTCCACAGTGCCTATCTTATCCATAGAAACATAGGTAACCTCGTTTGTATCAAGAATCTTATTGCTTCTGACTGCAAATTTCAGGGCAGAGGCGTAATCTCCATGCTCGAATGCCTCCTTAGCCTTTATGAGGTAGAGTTTAGCCGCCTCCTTTACTTCCCCCTCCTCCTTTCTCAGGATTTTTTCTTCCACCACGCCAATCTCGAATTTAGACTGAAGATAGTTCGGAGGTAACTTTTTCATGTAATCCTTGACCTGAGGTGGCATCTCCTCCTCTTCTTTTTTGTCTTCCACTGTTTTCATAGTTTCCAGAGGTTGAGATGTTGCTGGTGTCACATTTTTTATTATCTCAAGTTCCCGCTCCACATGGGGACTCATTGTATCCTCTATTTTTTCTTCGTTTCTAATTCTCATAAGCATTCTCTTGGCATTGTTCACGATTTCCAAACACTCACCATACCTTCCATCCACATAAGCTATCTCTGCCTTGTGAAGCACGCTTTTCACCCCACCAACATCGTAGCCTTTATCCTCCATAACGTTAGCCATGGATTTTACAATCTGCATCTGATTATAGGTATCTTCCTCTATGGGAACCTTCCCAAGAAGCATGGCCTTCTTATTCTTCCTACGATTAATCCAGAGTAAAAGATAGGCAAATAAGAGTATAGAGAGAGAGACGAAAGTTATCAAGAGTATGAATTGCTCGCTACCACTACCACCATTCATTGCGATGTCCCATTTTCCTACTCATATAAAAATATTTTGAGGTGCTCACCATCATTATCGTTCCTGAAAACATCGTAGAAGGTTTTATATTTTATGGTTGCAAAGATTATCTATGGCTAAATCCATTAAGAAATTTGGGTTGGGGGAGATGGACATTGCATATCTCATGGACGACCAGAAGGCACTTTTAAAGATGGAATTACAGAAAAAGAGTCCTAGTAAAAGATTTATAAAAATTCTAAAAGAGTTTTCTACCATAAGCAAGAGGGTGGAAGCTTACACTGCATATCTTAAAGGTTACGACATGGATACCAAGGCCATGTCTTGGATAATGGAGATGTACAATACCACACCCCCCTCTTCAAAAGAGTATAAAATCATGGACGATGTGATGAAGAGTTACACCCAGGTTCAACTCTGGATGGGAAATTTCTTCTCGCTCATAAACGCATTTAACCATTCCATGAATTTGCGAAGATTAAGCACCGCTGAGAAGATTCTGAAAAAGATGGAACTGGAACTGGGTAGAGGGAGAAGAATATTCTCAAAATACAATTCCTCGTTAAAATCTCTGAAGAAAACGGTTATGGAAGGAAATCATGAAGAACCAAGTTTAATATATTTCACATAATCTGAATTTTATCTGTGTGAAGATAACCTCTGGGTGGATATCCCCATAAAATTTGCGCAATGCATTCTTCAACTCTCTGAGCGTTGAGAATCCATCGATAATGGCATCCTCTTCACTTATTTCCCTGAATTTTTTAATGTGGACCTCTTCTATCTCCGCCAAACCGATATCGATGGCGCCACATCTCACCATCACCATCTCTCCGGGAGAATAATCTTTTATTCCCAAGCGCAGTGTTGCACGTTTCTCTCCTTTTTTAATTTTCTCCATGAAATCTTCGCTGAAATTCAAATATTTCATCCTCATAACCCTCCTTTAGAAATTTTCTCATGATTTCACGCAACTCTATAACCACATAGGTTCCACCATGACCGAGTTCTCTGCCAACATCCTCCCAGTTTCTATGCTGCAAAACCTTACCTATCAGTATCTTCTCCTGCTCTTCGTTGAGTTTTGGTCTTTTCTTGAGAAAGAAGTACTTTGAGGCTATGTGATAAATAACATCCAGCGTTACCTCATAGTTTCCAGGACCCCAAGCATACGCAACCAATCTTCTCCAGTCCACATCATCCAGTTGAAGTTCTTCATCTCTGGGCATATTCTGAAGAAGAAGTCTAGCGATGTCAAGGTCAACGTTTCTATGAACCTCGCTCAAACTCTGCACAAATTTTTTACCGAACCTTTTTCTGATACTTTTGAAGTTCCTGACAATTTCTCTGTGTTTAGGATACATTACGACTACTGAATACTCGCCCGTTCGCTCATTTAATTTTGGAGAAATATGAATAGGATAGAATCCATTTTTTATCCAGAACCTGAGCAACCTCTCTGTAGCCCCGAAGGACGAGCCTATCCAGTCCACATTTTCCTCTTTTATATGTGAGAGCATTCTTGAGCCAATACCTCTATCCATAAATTCAGGGTGTGTGGCAATCCTCACTATCCTGTAACCCTTGTACTTTCCAAATTCACGCTCCCTGTAATGCTTTATTAGAACATCAGGCACAATGTTTCCAGGGGGCGTAGTACCATAATACATCTCTTCCACATAGGTACCGAGATTTCCCTCCTTGGCCAACTGCACCGAGCACACCACATGGCCCTGATACTCCAGAGTCCTTATCTCGTGATTGGGAGCATCACAAAGTATCCCAAGGTCGTTGGGATTGTTGCGGTAATGGGCGAGAACAAATATGCCATAATATTCTCTCAATTTATCTTCCTGGCTCAAAAGTTCTTCTATTCTGTATTTTTTATACTCCAATTTTTGCAGTTTCACATCCTTCAGTGGATACGGCTCCGAATCCAGGAGAAGAGTATCGAAAATCCACCTTTCAATCGGATCATCTCGACTGTACCTAATTGGCTCTATTATCTCCACGTTAAGTATCTTTGGAGTTCTCTTTTTTAACTCCTCCATGAAACGAATGGAAAATGACCTTCCGATACCCTCGTAGCCATGGGTAGTTGTAGAATATATTACCCTACGTGCTCTAAGATAACTCAGCAAAAGAGGTACGGGAATACCAGCGGCCTCATCTACCACAAGCAATTCATAATTTTTAGGCTCCAAGACTGCTGGTTCTGCATATTCTACCTTAAATTTTTTACCATATATTCCATGCCTTGTTTCATGATATTTCAATCCGCGTATATCTAACGCTTTTTTTAAAAATTTAAAAAACTCTGACAAATTATTCATATCTGGTGCGGTAACGCCTATTCTTTTAAATTTCCCGGCATACTGAGCCGCTAAAATTCCTAGAACGCTACTCTTACCCCGCCCCCTATCTGCTGTGAGAACCATTACACCTCTCTTAGCCATTTTCTCCCCCATTTCAAGAATTCTCATTTGATCTTGTGTAATAGCCATGCTGTAAATTTCCATTGGAAACTTGGGATTCAATGGCGGCCTCACCTCTCTTTTCTCAGGTATGCACTCCATATGTCCGTCTTTTACAATGATGCCATCTCTAATTATACATATACC
>WALG01000137.1 GCA_015522955.1 DHVE2 group archaeon | reverse complement strand
CTCTTAACCTTGCTCTTTATCTCCTCTATCAATTTTTTAATATCTCCAGAGGACTCCTGAGCCTGAAGAGCCAGAAACAACTTTTTCTCCATGCCTTCAAGTTGAATCTCCTTCTCTTTCAGTTCCAGTTCCTTCAGTTTAATCTCTCTTAAATCTGTTGGCAGAGGTTTCAGGGCCTCCTCTTTTACAATCTCAACCTCCTTCTTTAGCCTCTCGATTTCTTCCTCAAGTTCCAGTCTCTTGGCTAAATAGGAATCTACCATACTTTTGAGTTTCATATTCTCTTGGATAAGGGCCTCGACGTCCATCTCTTCTCCTTTTTGAGTTACAATTTTGGCACCTCTGGTGGAAACTGCATCCTCATCAAAAATATCAGAAAAAATATCCTCGTCAATGCTCTTTTCAGAGCCGACGAGCCACTCTTTCAAAAGTATTTCATTTTTGAGTTCTTCATATTCTTCCTTGGTGTACTGGGTTCCACAACTATCGCACTTCAGAGTTTTTTTGTCAATAACACCCCCGCATTTGGGACATATAACCTGAATTTCTCTCTCCATAGTTATCCTATAAGCGACATTCTCACCACATTATTTCCTCGTAGAATTACAGTACCTAGTTTTCTGGTCATCTCCTCGGTTCTCTCCTCCGTATCCTCCAGAACCATATTCATATAGTCATCATAACCTACAAGTTTTCCCTCAAGTATACGATTATCCTTTAAAAGGAGTGAGATTCTTTTATCCATAAAACTTTCAAGCATTTTCAGGGGCATGGTCATCCTTATCACCTACCTTTCATCATGTATTACTCAAATAAATAGATTTAGTTGTATTCGTATAAATCATCATCATCGCTTTCTGCATTATCCATAAGAACCTGCAGAAGGCTGCGGATGAGTTCTTTCATCTCGTTTACCTCTTTTTTGAGAGCATTGACCTCCTTCTCCAGTTTAAGAAGGTCCCCGTCCATCTTTTCCACGCTCTTGAGATTGTCCATAAAATGCCTATATCCCACCATCTATTTAAATCCTACTCCATCTCAACTCTGAATAATGTCACTCTGTGGAGATGAATTTCCTCCCTGTGAAAATGAAATTGATGTGGAATAGGGAATTCATACTCTTTGCTCATGGTAATTCTTCCTTCAGTTTCTTGGATCTTTCTTGTAATAAAATCCTTGGTTTCGGAGTTGTGGAGAGTGTAAATAACCCTTCCGATTTCAAGGGCCTTGAGTAAGAAGGGGAGGTCTGCATGTCTCTTCTGCGAGCCAAATGGGGGATTCTGAATAACGGTGTCCACAGGGATAGTGAAGTTCTTGATATCGGTGTTAACAATTTCCACGTTCTCACATCCGAACTCTTTTAAATTCTTCTTTAAAATCTCTACTGCCTCACGGTCTATTTCTACTGCATAAGTTTTCTTTGCACCTAGAATACAGGCACCTATAGAGAATATACCTGTACCTGCACCAAGGTCCGCAAGAAATTTGCCCTGAATATCGCTCTGAGAAAATGCAAGAAAAAGAACATCGGTGGCAATCACAGCAGGAGTAAAATATTGTTCCAAACTTGCCTTGGGGTTTTCAAATCCACGCACCCCTTGAAGCATAATTTCAAGTTTTCTCTTTTTCATCTCATAATCACTGCACTAACAAGATTTTTGGCCAGCAGATACGCGTGTTTTCTGGAAAAACCTCTTTTGGCAAGTTCCTCTGTTACCTTTTTCACAGTCCTCTGCCATTTCCAGGTTGATTTGCTGTATCGGGCATCCACCAGAATGCGCACAATATCTTTATCTATCTCTATTCCATAGATTTCCCTGAGTTTCATCTGCCATAGGGGGATCAGGATGTAAGGCACATACGTTCTGTTCATCGAAGGCATTTGAGATATCCGATATCTCCGAGCCATTAGTTGTCCATATTTTAGGGGTGTATATATACTTTTTGGAAAAGCTAATCGCAGAGAAATGCATCACTGCCTGCCACAAAAATTTTTATACTTTAACTCATGGTAGGTTGGATGAGAGAAAGGCCATGGAATGAGATAAGAGAGATACGCATAATCCCCAATTTTCAGAAAAAACCATGCGGCTCTGTTCTGATTCATCAGGGTGATACTGTTGTCCTCTGTTCCGCGCAGGCTATTGAGGGAGTACCCGAGTGGCTCAAGGGGCAGAACCAGGGTTGGCTAACAGCGGAGTACTCCATGCTTCCAGGTTCCACTGAAACTAGAGTGTTTCGTGATAGGGGGCATGTGAACGGTAGGAGCAAGGAGATAGAAAGATTAATAGGTCGTGCTCTGAGAATGGCGGTTGACCTCAAAAAGCTGGGGGAAAGAACTGTGTGGATAGATTGTGATGTTATTCAAGCGGATGGAGGTACAAGGACCGCGAGCATAACTGCGGGTTTTGTGGCGTTATCTCTATGTGTGAGAAAACTTATAAAAGAGGGGAAACTTGAGGAGAATCCCATAAAACATCAGGTTGCAGCGGTAAGCGTGGGTATTGTGGATGGTAAACCACTTCTTGACCTCTCCTATGAGGAAGATTCTCGGGCGGATGTAGATATGAATGTGGTAATGACATCTGAGATGCAATTCGTTGAGATTCAGGGAACCGCTGAGGGAAAACCTATAAGTGAGGAGCAACTTGACACGCTAATAACTCTTGCAAAGCATGGCATTATAAAAATTTTGGAAATTCAGAAGAAGGTGCTTGAGAATGTGTAGATTTCTCGCTGTTATATCCACCGAGCAATTTGATGTGGAGCCATATCTGCGAGAACTTGAAAATCAAGCAAAAAATGGTAAGAATAGTCCCCATGGAGATGGCTGGGGGCTGTGGATGAAAAGTCCTGCAGGGTATGTACATTATCGAGAAACCAGACCTATATGGGAGAGGGATGTAAAGTTTGGAAAAGCACAGATCCTTCTGACCCATGCCAGAAAGAAAGGTGAAAAAGGAGCAAGAATATCCCTTGTTAATACCCATCCCTTCGTAAAAAATAATTCTGCGTTTATGCACAATGGCATCATTCATATGGAAGGAGAGAGAATGGAGGGGGTACAGGGAGAAACTGATAGTGAGATGCTCTTTCATCTACTTCTTGAAAAAGGTATACGGAATGCGGTGAGATATGTAATGAGTAAATACCTGTTTACCTCACTTAACTCAGTATTTTTCCATGATGGCAGGATGTATGTGATAAAATATGTGAGAGATAACGAGGATTATCACAGTATTTATCTTCGTAGAGAAGGCAACAAACTAATAATCTCAACAGAGAGTACAGGGAAACCATTACCTAATGGTACCGTTGCAGAGATTAGCGAGGACCTAGAGATTCGATACTGGGATATTTTCCCAGATAAGTCCCGTTGAGAAGGAAAACTTCCACCTCACCAATCAGATTATTGCGAAATAGAGGACCTATGGGAGTGCCTATTGCTGCGCCCACAAGGGGATTGAAGGCGGCCACTATTATTATTTGTGGTCTCGCTTTAAATTTTTCTATACCTCTCTCGTTCAGCCTTGCACGCAGATGACATGGGTATCTATGGGGTTTTCCTAGAGAATCTGTAAGTTGAATCTCTGGGTGCATATGTCCCATAAATACGTATTTGGAGGAGAGAACCTCTTTGCTTGGCCATGAATGCCCATGAAAGAATCCAAAATCTCCCAATCGCAATCCCTCCGCAGGATAAACTGGAAAATCTACCATATTTTCTATATCACCATCATGGTTTCCCTTTACCAGGAGTATATCTACAGGCAAATTTGCAAAAAAAGATTCAATATCTGGATGAAAGCCTAGGATTTCATGCTTTATGTCTCCAAGCAAAATGAGTCTCTCTGGGTGATATCTCTTAATCAACCCCTCGATTCTTTGCCGCATCGCCAGGGTCTGTGATGGAACTTTAATTCCTAATTTGGCAAGTTCTCTCTCATAACCTATGTGAAGGTCTCCGAGCACAATGGCTTTTAAATCTTGTATATAAAAGGCCCTCTCATTGAGAACTGGTTCTATCATTTTTCACACCGTATCGTAGAAGCACTCCACTTCCCAGTTTACTCATATCAACAAGATAAAGGGGAATTATCTCACCCTCGTTTCTGGCCCCAGCGCCTCCAACAAGATTTGGGGCACTCCCTCCTATGACAATAGAACCCACAAATACCCAGAACTCATCCACAAGTTTCTCACGAAGAAATGAGGCAATCACGGTGGAGCCCCCCTCTACCATTAAACTCCTTATTCCCATGGCCCAGAGTCTCTCTAGGAGACATCTTAAATCAACCCTATCCTCCCCACATCTTATAATCTTTGCATTTAGAGATTTCTCTTTAGCATTTTGGGTGGTGGCTATGATGGTTTTGGCATCTCCATTGAGTACCCTTGCGGTGGGGGGAATGCGGAGATGTGAGTCGAGCACTATTCTCACAGGATTTTTAGGATTTTTCACATATTTCTCCTTTACTGTAAGTTTGGGATCATCAAGTAGCACTGTGTTTATGCCTACGAGAATGGCATCCACACGGCTGCGCATCTCATGTACTCTTTTGAAATCCTCCTCATCACTAATTTTTATACGTTTGCCTCCAACAAGCGCAATTTTGCCATCAACACTCATGGCAGCATTAATTATGACTCTTGGTCTCATGATGCCACCTCATCTTCCAAATCTACGCTCACGTAACTGATAGGACCTTATGGCCCTAAGAAACTCTATCTTCCGAAATGTAGGCCAGTAAATATCCGCGAAATAAAGTTCTGAGTATGCACTCTGCCAGAGAAGAAAATTGCTGATACGTTCTTCTCCCGAAGTTCTCAGTATCAGGTCAGGATCTGGAATATCCGCGGTATAGAGATGCTTTCTCACAGCATCCTCAGTAATCTCATCCAGAGTGAGTTCTCCCTCCTTAACCTTCTTTGCTATCTCTTTTATTGCACGAATTATTTCCTCTCTACCTCCGTAGGCAATGGCCACATTGAGTACAAACTTGTTTAATTCTCGGGTTTTTTCCTCTACGTATCTTACTGCCTCGCGAACTTCTTTAGGTAACAGGTCAACCTGACCTATCACCCGAATCTTTATTCCGTGTTTATGTGTTCTCTCATCATCTGCTGCTTTTTTCAGATTTTCTGCAAACATACGCATAAGTCGCTCCACCTCTTCTCTGCTCCGATTGAAATTTTCTGTGGAGAAAGCATAAACAGTAAGTATTTTTATACCTAGTTCTCTGCACCATTCAATGACCTCCTCTAATTTGTCTCTGCCCTTCTCATGCCCGTCAAGGGGGTCCATCCAGAGTTCCTTTGCGAATCTCCGATTACCATCCATAATTATTCCCACATGGTGGGGGATCTTCCCACGTTTCACCAGTGACATCAGTTTTTTCTCGTACGCCTTGTAAGCAGCGTCCACTAACTCTTCCTTAAAAGCCATTGCCCCATCATTTCTCTTATCTTATTTATCTCTTTCCTTTTAAGCAGAAAAAGAAGAATATCCCCTTTTTTTACAGTCTCTTGAGGCTGAGGATTCTGGATAATATTTTCGCCCCTCTTTATGGCCACAATCAGGCCTATTTTCTCTCTGATATCTGTGTCTTTAATTCTCTTATTCCAGTATTGCTCCGGTGCCATAATTGCAAGAATTTCGAGGTCATCTGAAAGAATAACATGGTCCATAAAATTTGCAACCTGCGGGATAAAAAGATGCCTTACAATATCCTTTGCCAGAAGTTCACTTTCTAGGATTACATAATCTGCACCGGCACCATAGATTTTATCCACTGACTCCGCCTTTTCAACAATCGCTGCAATCTTAACTCTCTCGCTGAGGTCTCTTACCATGAGGGTGGCCAGCACATTCTTTTCATCATTGCGCAGATAAATTATGACAAGAGACTCATTCTCAATACCAATTTTTTTGAGTATAGATTTATCTGTGGGCTCTCCTTTAACAAAGTTCTCTCCAATCGGAACATCAACATCCACTATTTTACCGGGAAGATTCTCTGTGATTTCATTGTAGCCAAGAATGATCAAGATGCATCACCGCCTATTACTATGAGTGTATCTCCTTTCTTTAAAATAGCATCTGCGGCAGGATTCAGGATAAGTTCTCCATCTCTATATATTCCAATCACTGTGCCTGCAGTTCTGCGGAGGTCAGTGTTTTTAAGCATCTTATCGGCGAGGTCATCCTTTACCATCACCTCCTTGAAACTGAGATTGTAGAGGATATCCCCTGAAAATAGGTGGAAAAAGTCTCCTCTGCTCCAGTGTCCGAGAATAGCGCTAAGCACATTTCTACGGGAAATGATTACATCGGCACCTGCTCTTCGGAGTATGCTATCCAGTTTTCCATTGCTAACTGCTATGATTTTCATGTCCCTGTTCAGTTTCCTGGCGGAGAGTATGCTTACTGCGTTACTTTCATCATCCATCACACAAACCATGGCCAGAGCGCGAGTAATGTTAGCATTCTGCAATGCGGATATTTCGGTGGCTGTTTTCCGTACAGAAGGCACATTTTGAGGGGCATTTGGGGCAATTATTACATAGGGTATATCCATAAGTTTGAGTTGCTCTTCCAGAACCTTAGCGGTTTCATTCCACCCGCATATAACCACATGAGCATCCTTGGGAACTGGAATTTCACCCTTACTTATGGCTCTCTTTATCGAATACTCCATAAAAGGTGTAACAAGGGCTTGCACACTGCCGAATATCATAGCCATACCTGAGAGAAGATAAAAAAGGGAGAACCACCTTCCCACCACACTATGAAGGGCCACATCATGTGGATAATAACCAAGAGTAGTGATAGTGGCTACACTAAAGAATATGGCGTTGAGAATGCTGGGGGTCTCATGCTCTACGTATATCTTTATAATCACGTATCCCAGACTCCCTGAAAGTATGGTAGAGAGAAGAATAAGAGCAAATATAAGCAAACGCGTTTTTATCATAAATGCAGGAGAGCGGGGCGCCATTATAACGGTATATAAAACGCTATAATTTAGATTTTTTGTTCGTTTCCTCTAAGGCATGGTTCTACCATTTTGAGCCTTATCTTTGGGAAAGAAAAACTTTTATTCCATTATTGTGTTATTGTCATAAGAGGCCCAATCACTGAGTTTCGGGGGGAGAAAATTAATGAGGGATACTCTAATGAAAATGAAACTGGATAAATTCGCTCATCTCTGTAACCAACTTGTGGAGAGAATGGGCTTTAAAGTAAGAAAAAGTGTGTATAGAGAGGAAACGGTGGTCTTGGATGCCTATATGCATATTCCTGGAAATTCACTACATTATGTTATAATATTTCTACGAAAGAATCGATTGAGCAGGGAGGATATCCTCGAACTTATAGACATGGATACCGTGGATTTAAGATGGATGATTATTACCACGGGAGAAATCGATGAGGATGTAAAAGCCCTGAAAAACGATATTCTCACGCTCATGGATTGGCGTGATTTTGAAAGGCTTATAACCAATCTCGGATTAAAAAGAGAGGTGTTACCGGAAGTAGGTGGCGAGGGGAATTATCTACCAAGCCTTGGAGAATTTGAATCACTTTTACAATGGGCTCGGGATTTTCTTGAAAGTGAAGACTATACTCGAGCACTTGAGTATATCAATCGAGCACTCAGAATAAAAGAGACATCAGAGGCACTGAAGATAAAAGCCCGAATTCTTTATCATATGGGTAGGAGTGACGAGAGCCTCAGCATCTTTGCCTCTCTTCTCAAAGAAAATCCAGAGGACGATGAGTCCTGGTTTTTCCTAGGCTCTATTTTAGAATCTATGAATCAGTTGGAGGATGCGGAGGAGGCTTACTCTCAGTGTGTAAAATATAACCCCCACAATCTGAATTGTTGGCTCAATAGAGGTACTATGATGCTCATGCTTGAGAAATATCATGAAGCCCTGCTATGCTATGAAAAGGTATTGAGCATGCGTGAAAATATGCCATCGGTGTGGAATAATCGAGGTGTGGCTCTAAAGTATCTTGGCAAATATGATGAATCTCTGAAGAGTTATAATATGGCGATAAAATTTGACCCAAAATTTGCTGATGCATATCTAAACAAGGCGATACTCTACTTCGAAAAGAGAGATTATGAGAAAGCACAGAACGAGGTAACACAATATTTGAAATTGCATGAAAGTGCTGAGGGATACATACTTCTGGCCAACATATATCTTCGTAGAAAGAGAGAGAAAGATGCTATCGATGCTCTTCAACGTGCCATCAACATAGAACCTTCAAATACGGATGCCAGAAAGATGCTGCAGGATCTAAAAGGAAGAGTGAGTCTTTCTGAGAATAGGTATCTAGAGGAGGAGATTCACAATCTTGTGAAACTCACAGACTATCGTGGCAAGATACCTGCAGGCGAAGAAGAAATGAAAGAATTGCGAGGAAAATTATGGAAGAAACTCATCGAGAAAATGGAGAGTTTATCCAGGGAAAGAGATTTACTTAGAGAGGCAATAATTCAGGATTTGCAAGATTTTGCTAAAAGGGAAGAACTAAAATTGCCCAGAAATATTAAATGGATGAGCGCAGAAAAAATACTTCAGTTTAAAAAAGAGATGCAGAAAAAAGAGGAAAAGAAAGATTGAGAATATTATTCTCTATTGCGGAATCTCTCTGCCATTTTTTGGTACATTTCCCTCTCTTCCTTGGAAAGGGGTTTAATCTTTTTGAGAGCCTCTTCAAGATGGTGCATCTCAATTTTAGCATTCTTCGGATTCTCTGGGTCACCACCATTCTTTATGTACTCCCTTATGGCCAGCATGGTTGCCTCGTTACACACAGCCTCTATGTCCGCACCAGTATAATTATCCGTCTTTTCTGCGAGTTTTTCAATGTCCACATTCTCCCCAAGAGGCTTGCCGCGGAGATGTATGCGGAATATTTCTTTTCTTGCTTCTTTATCGGGTATGGGAACGTAAATCAATCGATCAAAACGGCCAGGACGAAGTAATGCAGGATCCAACATATCAGGACGGTTTGTAGCCGCAATAACTGTAACGTTATGTAACTCCTCTAGTCCGTCCATTTCAGTGAGTATCTGGGATACCACCCTTTCAGTTACATGACTTCCAAGGTCTCTACCTCTCATGGGTGCTACTGCATCTATCTCATCAATGAATACCACACAGGGGGCGGCTTGTCGAGCCTTGCGAAAAACCTCGCGTACTGCCTTCTCACTCTCGCCCACCCATTTGCTCAAGAACTCAGGACCTTTAACACTTATAAAATTAGCCTCACTCTCGGTGGCTACAGCCTTGGCAAGGAGAGTTTTGCCTGTACCTGGTGGGCCATAGAGAAGTATTCCCTTTGGAATCTTAACGTTCATATGCGTGAACAGTTTGCGATACTTCAGTGGCCACTCAACCACTTCTTTTAACTCTTGCTTCACCGAGTCCAAGCCTCCAATATCCTCCCAGTGCACATTCGGTTTTTCAATTAGCACCTCCCGCATAGTGCTTGGCTGCATCTCTCTGTAAGCATTCATGAAATCTTCCCATGAAACCTCTAATTTCTCTAGAATTTCGCGGGGTACCTTCTCCATCTCAACATCTATCTCTGGCATTATGCGACGTAATGCACGCATTGCAGCCTCTTTCACCAGAGCAGCAAGGTCTGCGCCTACATAGCCATGCGTCATATCTGCCAGTTTGTCTAGATTCACATCCTCTGCCAGTGGAACTCCACGGGTGTGTATCTCCAGAATCTCACGGCGTGCATTTCGATCGGGTATACCTATTTCAATCTCACGGTCAAATCTTCCGGGCCTGCGCAATGCAGGATCCAATGCATTAGGTCTGTTGGTGGCACCTATCACAACCACCTTACCTCTGGATTCTAGACCGTCCATTAGGGCAAGAAGTTGGGCTACTACCCTACGCTCAACTTCTCCCGTAACCTCATCTCTCTTCGGGGCAATGCTGTCAATCTCATCTATAAATATTATACTAGGTGCATTCTCTTCTGCATCTTTGAACACCTCTCTTATATTCTCCTCGCTCTGTCCATAATATTTGCTCATTATCTCTGGACCGCTAAGATAGATGAAATGCGCGTTTGCCTCGTTTGCCACAGCCTTGGCAAGGAGAGTTTTGCCTGTACCTGGTGGGCCATAGAGAAGCACACCCTTAGGAGGCTCAATACCAAGGCGCTCGAACAGTTCGGGATGGCGAAGAGGCAGTTCCACCATTTCGCGAATCTTGCGTATTTCGTCCTTAAGACCACCTATGTCTTCGTATGTTACTGTGGGAATTCCGCTGCTCTCCTTGGCGGGTTTCTCGCTCAGTTTTATCTCTGTGCTCTGGGTGATTAAAGCGACTTCCTTCACCGGTTTAACTGCTGTGGCAATCAAATCAATGCTATTTCCCATTACGTTTATTGTCATCATATCTCCACGGGTTATCACTCGTCCCTCCAGCAGATTGCGCAGATATTCTTCACCACCCATAATGCGCAAAGGTTGAGTGGGGGCAAATACGATCTGTTGAGCGGGAGTTGCAAGAACCTTCCTAATTTTCACTTTATCATCAATTCCCACCCCTGCATTTCTTCGTGTGTAACCATCAATTCTAATTATTCCACTGCCCTCATCCTCAGGATAGCCTCTCATTACCATCGCTGCTGTTTTTTTCTTTCCTTCTATAATGATGGCATCTCCAGGCATGAGCCCCATTTTCTCATAAATAACCGGGTCAATACGTGCTATCCCTCGGCCAACATCTCTGGAACGGGCTTCAGCCACCTTAACCACGATACTTTCCTTTCCGTTATTTTTATTCATTTATATCACCTCCAAATAAAGAAGAAAAGGTTACTCAATGGCAACTCTCTTCTTCTCGCTCTTTTCCTTCTTTAGGCGGATTTCCAGAATGCCGTTTTCGAATTTCGCTTTAACTTTCTCTGTGGAGACCTTGGTTGGCAGAACTAGGCTCCTGTAGAACCTCTTTATGAGTCTCTCCCTCTTATGATATCCCTGCACATTCTTCTCCTTTTCATCCTTAATTTCTGCTGAAATTTCGATCTCTGTTGGAGAAACATTGAGCACTATATCCTCCTTTCTCACTCCGGGCATCTCGGCCTTAATTACTATCTCCTCAGGTGTCTCGTACATGTCCACCAAGGGCATCTTATAATCCTCCGAGAATTCCCTGCGTATGGCATTGAGTTCCCTCTCCATCTCGGCCATCATGTCATGCATTTCCTTGAATACCCTATCTCCCAGCATCATGGAAATCACCTCCTTTTTGGATTTTTTAGGTTGTTAACTTTCGTTTAACAACTAGTAGTTGCATGGAAAACTTCTATATAAAATTTTCGGGTTATTGTGCTTTGTGTGTAGTCCCAAAATTATTTCTCAGTATATGAGTTCTTCTATTCATGTTCTCACCACCAAAATAATCGGGCCGCTAATCCCAATTTAGATTCCTCAGGCAGTTTTCTCCAGAATGCTTCTTCAGGAGTTTCGAGATCGTTGTATTTCCAACCGAGAGACTCATGAGGGCGCACTGTGTTATACCACTCTACAAACTCTTCAAAGGATTCAAAATCATCCCTTACTTTCTCATATGTTTGATTTAAGCGCTCTAATTTTCCGTTAGTCTGCGGATGATTAACCCTACTGGTCACTATTTTTATTCTGTAGCTTTCCACAACTCTTTTGAACTCGCTGCTCCAATTACCCATCTCATCTTTTCTATGCGCTCCAAATTCACTACCGTTGTCTATTATCAACATCTTTATTCTTCCTATTTTTCCATACACATCCATCATATTTTTGAACACTGCAATGCTGTTTTTCTCAGATGCGTGCTCAAACTCTCCTCCGCCCAGTATAGCTCGGGATGCATCATCTTCTATTATGCATGTTTTCTCTCCATTCTCCCGCTCATGCCAGTCCATATGTATCGCTTCCAAACTCTCTTTTCTCTCATATCTTATCCATTTCCTCCTCCTCTTTTTCTTTGACTCCTCCTTCGCCAATCCTTCTTCTATCAGAATTCTATGTATCCTGTTGTGTGGTATATGTATCCCATAATCTCGTTCAATTATTCCCTCTAACATCCTCGCTCCTAATTTGTACCTCGCTTTCGCTTCTTTTACTATTCTCCTCTCTTCTTCCGTTATCATCTTCCTCGGCCTACCTACTCTTTTCCCTACCTCCGGGATCTCTCCTCTTTCCCTGTATTCTTTCCATATCTGGTTCACCCTTCTTCTACTTACTTTCAACTCTGTTGCTATCTCTCTGCTTCTCTTTCCCCTCTTTTTCCATCTCACTATGTATCTTACTTTCTTCTCGTTCAGCTTCATCCATCCCTTCCATTCCCACCAGGTGGGAAATTTTTTCGGGACTATACATTAAAAATTGAATTACCATTTTGAGAATGTTTAAGTACCACGGGATGTATATTATCGGAAGGCGATGGATATGAAATGGGTAACAAGAGAGTATGTGCAGACCGTGTTGCTTGTCCATGGCTTATAACAAGGTTTATAGATCCCGAGGCCGAATTTATATTTGTGCCCCGGACACGGATCCTGCCACCATCAAAGAGGGCATACCCTTTGATATGAAGGGTGTTGAACTTGGACATCATAATGGTAACTGCTCATTCGACGCATTTGTAGAGAAATACAAGATAGAAGATCCTGCAGTTAAAGAGATTCAGAAGATTGTGCACGAAGCGGACACGCATGTGGAGAATCCTTCTCCACTGGCAATAGCTCTAAAAATCCTCGCACGGGGATATCGATATGCTTCCAAGGATGATTACGAGACCTTAGAGAAGGAATTTCCACTCTACGATGCACTTTATGCATATTTTAAGCACGAACTGAGCAAATGAAAATCATCCCTTTTCTATCTTTTTGCAAATCTCCCTGACAGGGCAATCGCTGCATTTCTCTCTGCGACATCGTTTTCCTATCTCTGCCAGCATAGATTCAAATAATGCGTAATCCAAGTCTCTTAGATTCTCTCTCCAGAAACTCTCAATATCCTCGAGACCTAGATTTCTCGCTGCCAGTTTTGCCAATGGCGTGGGATAGGGCTTTGCCTTATCCCATATACCCACCATCTCTCGTAAGAATATGCCCACTGTGGTATCACCTATGCCCTTTGCCAGAGATTTGAGTTGAGTAACAAGATCTTCAAAATTCTCTGCCTCCCTGTGTATAGTGTTCAAATCTCTCTCTTTGAGATTCTTTGCCAGTTCCAGCAACTTATCTGCAGTCTTGAAATCGTAACGTGTATAGCCTCCAGAGTCGAGAATGGCAACTAATGAGTCCCAGCCTTCTTCAAGAATGCGCTCTGGCGTGGTTACATTGTATATCTCAAACATCTTGTATGTGCGTATTGCCAAATCTTTGCTTATTCTCGCACCAAACAGGGTGGCGAGGAGAAACCATTTAAATACCTCATCCGGAAGTTTGATATTGAACCTGTCTGAGTATCTAGTTCCGTATTTTGTGACAAGTTCACGCAGAGAATTGGCAATGTTCATAGAATTGTGATTGTTTTAGCATTATTTAAGGGTGATGCGAAAATTGCATCACTGATTCTTGATATAAAAATATTTAGCATAGTTTCCAGTTTGCTGGTGCTTATCCAATTCCTTCAACATTCAAGAGAAAATTTTGCTCTTATTTCAGTGCTTTTCATATTTTTATTTCAAATTATGTACATATTTCTCTCAATCCATTGCATATGCGTGAAAATTTCTCACCATCTGAAGAGTTTTACAAAAAGTGT
>WALG01000136.1 GCA_015522955.1 DHVE2 group archaeon | reverse complement strand
TTACGATGTGTTAAAAGAACGGGATTATGTGAGGAGAAGCATTGGCATAGTTTTCCAGGAACCTGCGTTGGATAACA
Organism: DHVE2 group archaeon; assembly: GCA_015522955.1. GTDB lineage: Archaea > Thermoplasmatota > Thermoplasmata > Thermoplasmatales > Aciduliprofundaceae > S014-41. The sequence goes on along the minus strand of WALG01000136.1, from coordinate 4,278 downwards.
AATTAACAGGGAGGGAAAATCTGGAGTTTCATGCTATGATGTATGGAATGAATAAAGAGGAGAGAGGGAAGAGAATAAAGGAGATTTTAGAGCTCGTTGAACTCCAGGATAAAGCGAATATTTTAGTGGAAAATTATTCTGGAGGCATGAAAAGAAGATTGGAAATAGCACGGGGTTTGATTCATAAACCAAAGGTTCTGTTTTTGGATGAACCAACCCTTGGCTTAGATGCTCAAACAAGGAGGTACGTCTGGGGCTATATAAAAAGATTAAATGAAAAAAAAGGGGTTACGATAATCTTAACAACCCACTATATGGAAGAAGCAGATTATCTTTGTGACAGAATTGCTATAATAGACTATGGGAGGATTATTGCGATTGATACCCCAAAAAAATTGAAGGATAAACTCGGAGGTGATGTCATAACTTTTGAAGTCGGAGGGGATACTAATGTATTTGTGAATGCGGTTAAAAAACTAAGATCTATGAAGTCGGTTAAAAAACACAATGATAAACTAACCGTGATGGTTGAAGAAGGGGAAAAAAGAATACCCGAATTAATTAAAATAGCTCAGAGGAACGGAATTGATATTAAATCTGTTAGTTTGCACAAACCAAGCCTGGAGGATGTATTTCTGCGTTTTACAGGAAAAACGATCAGAGAAAAAGAGGCTAGCCAAAAAGAGAGGAATATGGATTTCGTAAGGAGGGGATTTAGAGGATGATTAACACCACTGCAATATATGTTCTATGGCTCAGGGAAATGAAAAGGTTTTGGAGAGCAAAATCCAGAGTTATTGGAACGTTAGCAATGCCTCTTTTCTTTTTGGCATTTCTCAGCTTGGGGTTTGGTAAAATGAATATCCCTAATATGGGTGGTGGAGTGGATTATATCCATTTTTTGGTTCCTGGTATTGTTGGTATGACCATGCTTTTTACTTCAATGTTTGCAGGGATATCTGTTTTATGGGACAGAGAATTTGGGTTTTTAAAAGAGATTATGGTTGCACCTATTAATAGAATTTCAATAGTGGTGGGCAGGACAGTCGGAGGAGCAACAACTTCGGTATTGCAAGGAATTTTAATTTTGGGAATTTCTATTCTGATGGGGTTCAGAATAAGCAGTATATCTGAATTTTTGCTTTCAATTGTTTTTATGTTGCTCATATCCTCTGCGTTTATTGGTCTGGGGTTGATATTTGCCTCAAAAATGCATGATATCCATGGATTTAGTTTAATAATGAATCTTGTGATATTCCCTCTTTTCTTTTTATCCGGGGCTTTATTCCCAATAGAGAATCTGCCTATTTGGATAAGATGCCTCTCATATTTGGATCCCTTAACATACGGGGTAGATGGTTTAAGGGCTGTTTTAATTGGAGTTTCTTTATTTTCACTAATCTTTAATTTTACAATATTGGTTGGTTTTTCTATAATTATGGTTTTGTTGGGTGCATATCTCTTTGAAAAGAACGAATCTGTTTAATTGATTTCCTGCGACCTAACTCGCCACTTCTCTCCCTTTCTTACTACCTGATTGACGCAGCCAGCGTTCATAAGGGGGTACCTGATATGAAAGCATATTGCTCTCTCATCGTGGGCATCCAGGGGGCGAAGTTAGGTAGATGCTATCCAGATTATATTTTTACGGGACCGACAGCGCTACCCAGCGGAATAGGGACGAAGCACATAAATTTCAGAATTAACCCATATTTAAAGGTAGGCTTCCTGTAGTATAGCAATACGAGTAGGATTGGAGTTAAATTTTGCAGTAATTAAATACATCTAAAAAAGAGTTTTTCTTACTGGTTTTTTCCTGGTTCTACATTGTAATATTTGAGGTGAATGTATAGAATGGAAGTTAACGGATTCGGTGGCCTGGATTTGAGCCATCATGTATTAAAGGATCTGGAGTATCATGGGCTGGAGAAACCATTGCCCATTCAGGATCAGGCCATTCCCCTGCTGTTAAGTGGGAAGGATTTGATTGCTGAGGCTAAGACAGGGTCGGGTAAGACCCTCGCCTTTGCCATACCTATAGTAGAGAAAATTGATTGCAGCAGGCGGGAGATTCAGGCATTGGTTGTAGCACCAACAAGAGAGCTTGCCAATCAGGTTGCTGGCGAAATCAAGAAGATAGGATATAAGAAGCGCGTTCGTGTTGCGGCATTCTATGGTGGCAGGAGTATCAATGGCAATGCCCGGATAGTAAGCAAAGGTCTTCATGTTGTTGTAGGCACACCCGGAAGGTTGATAGACCTGATTAACCGGGGGGTTCTGAGACTGAATAGGGTCAACATGCTTGTTCTTGATGAGGCAGACAGGATGCTGGACATGGGTTTTATAGACGACATACGTAAGATAATCTCCCACGTGCCTGCAGGAAGGCAGACCATGCTGTTCTCAGCTACAATCCCCAGCAGAGTAACAAGGCTGGCGGGTTCAGTTATGAACAACCCGGAAATTATCTCAATCAAGGCAGATGAATTGACTGTTGAGGAGGTTGACCAGTATTACTACGAGATCCCGCAGAAGAAGAAACTGGATACCTTTATAGAAATAGTCAGAAATGAAGATCCCAGTAGTGCGATAATATTCTGCAATACCAAACGCTGGACAGAAACATTAAACCACCTGATGGACAAGAGGGGATTCAGGTGCAGGGCACTGCATGGCGACCTTTCCCAGAATCAGAGAGACAGGGTGATGGAGGATTTCAGAAAAAAGAGATTCCGTTTCCTTATAGCAACAGATGTTGCAGCCAGGGGCCTGGACATTGATGATATCTCCCATATATTCAACTATGACATTCCAAAAGACCCAGATAGCTATGTTCATCGTATAGGACGAACTGCCAGAGCCGGGAAGAAAGGAAAGGCTATCTCCCTTATATCTGCAAGTGAGATACATGCATTATGGGACATAGAAAATAGGTGCAGGACAAAGATAGAGCAGGTGGTGATGGATTAGCTCTATTTTTTCGCTCCCATTATCCTCTTTTTTATCCTCTCAATATCCTTTTTAATCTCCTCTCTATCTGAAGGAGTTATCCTCTTTGGTTCCCTATCCAGGGTTTCTATTTCCTCCTCATCCTTTTTTATCCTGCTCTCCAGAGCCTTTATCTTTTTTTCGTAGGTATCCAGTGCAGACTGCAGCTGCTCAGCCTGCTCCCGACTCAGACCACCGTTTTTGCCGCTTATTGTTTCTGCAATTCTTGCCAGCTCCATTGGCAGGACAATCTTGGTTGCCCTCCCCCTTGCCATCTTGTCCAGAGTTTCCAGATAAAGATAGGTTATCGCCGGGTCGGTAAGTTTTGCTCCTGCTTCTCTTACTGCATCTATAACAACCTTTGATGCCTCCGCCTGCTCATAGGCAGCGAGTTTCTTCTGCTCTGCAGTAACTCTATCATGCATGGCATCCTGGACCTTGTCGGGGAGTTCAATAGATTTTATCTCGATCCTTGGGACCTCAATGCCCCACTCTCTCCCTGGAACCGAAGCGATTTTCGCCACCCCCGCTTCCAGATCTCTGCTTATCTTGTCCATGTGCGTAATTATGTAATCTGAGGTCTGAGCACCACAGATTGATGTCAATGCAGCAATAACATAATCTATAACTGCTTTTTTATAGTCATAGACATTTCTGATCGCCTTCTCAGCATCTGAAACAAACAGAAAGATGGTTGGTGCTACCTGGAACCATATTTTATCTTTAGTTATTACGGGCTGCGGCTCTATGATGATCTCTTCCATCTTTATATCCACTATCTTGACGGTGTCGATCTTAAATGGAAAGAGCAACAGAAACCATCCCGGACCCACCATCTTTTTATATTTCCCAAATCGATAAAATGCCCCTCTTTCCGAGTCATCAAGCCTATAAAACAGGGTAGGAATTTTTATAAATACCAAACCAGCAAATAATTTCAGAAATGTAAATCCGGGATTTGGGGGGTCTATGATTCCAATAGCAACAAGCAACACATACATAATAAAATGAAGTGTGCTGTTTACAAAGGCAAGATATAACGCCGATGGGATCAGTATAACAAGAAAGATAACCAGGTTTATTCTCCCAAAAAGGTCAGATAAGAAAAGATAGAAAAATAAGGGGAATCCAAGCGTAAGAAGGGTCAGGGGGTGACGGAAGAAATAACCGTGATTTATTTCTCCAATGACATGTTGGGCACCCTTGTATCTTGCTCCTTCATCACCAGATTCCTCGTCTTCGAGGGATATTTTTCCCATGTTTTAGAATCCCCTGGATATACTATAAGAT
>WALG01000135.1 GCA_015522955.1 DHVE2 group archaeon | reverse complement strand
TTTTAGTGGTTAAAACTACAATTTTTTACTTTCCCCCAAATATCTGGCAATATTTTTGAAAAATAAAATAATTGAGCCACATATCCATGCACGAGATGAAACGAAATACTCTTATATAGGTAATGTATAGGGCCGTTTGGCGATTAGCATGGTTACGGTGTATGATGTTCCACCGGATAAACTGATTCGAGTCTTGGCGGAGAAACTCAAGAAGGAGAAGATAGAGCCTCCTGAGTGGAGCGCATGGGCTACCACAGGTGTGCACAAGGAGAAGGGTCCCGAGCGGGAGGATTGGTGGTATATCCGTCTGGCCTCCGTGCTCAGGAAAGTGTATGTTAAGGGTCCCATAGGTACATCCAGACTGGCAGCAGAGTATGGGGGCAAAGAGGACCGCGGCTCAAAGAGATACAAGGCCAGAAAGGGAAGCAGAAGCATTGCAAGAAAGTGCCTGCAGCAACTTGAGGTTCTAGGCTATCTTAAAAAGGATAAAAAAGGTCGCGTGATAACTTCCAAGGGCCAGTCTCTGGTGGATAATGCTGCAAAGGAGGTTATAAATAGTCTTGTTAAAGATAAGACTGAACTTGAAAAATATGCGAAGTGAGGAGGTATGGAAGATAAAGAACTCGAGGAAATAAAAAAGCGTAAACTCATGGAATTGATAAGGCAGCAGAGCATGCAGCAGAGTATGGTTCAGCAGGAAGAGGAGGAGAGGCAAAGAGAAGAGGAGGAACTGGCAAGGCAGAATCTGCTTCGCATGATTCTTGAGCCTGAGGCAAGAGAGCGTCTTGCTAGACTCAAACTTGTAAGGCCAGAACTTGCTACGGCTGTAGAGAATCAACTTATAGTTCTGGCCCAGAGCGGCCGTCTAAACCGTATGCTAACTGATGAGGAGTTAAAGAGCATACTGAGAAGTCTAACCTCCCAGAGGAGGGAGATAAGAATAGAGAGGCGATAAAAATGGCAAGAAATAAGCATGTTGCAAGAAAATTTAGACTGATAAGCGAGGTAAGAGCCAATCGCAGGGTGCCGGCCTGGGTGATGATGCGTACCGATAGAAAATTCACCACGCATCCTCACAGGAGAAACTGGCGCCGCACCAAATTGAAGGTGTGAGGTGAAGAAAATGGCAGAAAAAGAGATGATATACAACATCCCACTTCGCAAGGTTAAGATGGTACCACGAACACGCAGGGCCAATTATGCTATAAAACTGGTACGTAGTTTTGTGGCCCGTCATATGAAAGTCCCTGTGGAGAGTGTGTGGATAGACAACCGAGTGAACCAGCAAATCTGGAAGAGAGGGATACAGAAACCTCCTTCAAAACTCAAGGTCAAGGTAATAAAGTTTGAGGAAGAAAACACTGCAGAAGTTCTGATGCCAGAGTAATAATGATAAGAAAAGGAGAGATTCAGGGCAGCCCGTTCGTTGGTGTCTATGCCGCATGTAACGATTCTATTGTCATTTTACCAACTCAGGTAGATAATTCAGAAGTTTTCCAAAGAACTCTAAAAGTAGAGGTTTATAAAACTCTTCTAGGCGGCTCTCCGCTCATAGGGAGCCTCATGGTTCTCAATTCTCGGGGAGCGGTTATAACAAATTTTGCAAGTGAAGAAGATGTGGGATTTCTATTTGATAAATTGAACATTCTTTTTATAGAGGATAGGATAAACGCGGTGGGTAACGATATTCTTGTAAATGATAAGGCAGCCATGGTGCATGTGGATTTTGACCGTGATACAATAAAACTCATAGAAGAAGCCCTAGAGGTTGAGGTTGTGAAGGGCACAATTGGGGGAATAAAAACGGTAGGTTCAGCGGCCGTAGTTACAAATAAAGGCATGATCGTGCACCCTCAAGTTAGCGATGATGAAATTGATTTTCTTAAGGACCTTTTTGGGGTGCCTGTGTATATCACCACTGCAAATTACGGTAGTTTATATCTGGGAGCGAGTGTGGTGGCTAACTCGCATGGTGCAGTAGTTGGAGAGAGCAGCACCAATGTTGAAGTGGATAGAATTGAAAATGCCCTGGATATTATAGAGTGAATACCCATACATTGGTAGTTTTTGGTAGATCTTCCCTACTAAACTCGATTGAAGAGCCCACGTGCTCTATTCTATCCTTCGAAAATTTATCCAAGAATGGTTTTACTGTATCAATACCAAGGGTGAGGCCGTTAAATCTGTAATGCATGGGCACCACAATACGCGGGTGGAGGAGTTTCATATTTTCATAGGCTTTATCTGCATCCACTGTGTAAACTCCACCTACAGGGATAAAGAGAACATCTATTTTACCAATCTCCTTAAGCATATCTTCTGAGAGCACATGGCCCAGGTCTCCAACATGTAGCAGTGAGATTCCCTCTCCAGAGATACGGTACATGGTTACTTTCCCCCTTTTGGCCCCCATACTCTCATCGTGATATGCAGTTATACCCTTTATTTTGATTCCGTTAAACTCGTATTCTCCAGGAGAATCTATGACCTTATAATCTCCCTTAATTACGCGTACAGCATCGTGGTCAAAATGGTGATGGGTGACAAGCACAAGATCAGCGCGAGCCTTTGGAGGTTTGAGTCCAATGGAGCGACCATCATGGGGATCTATAACCATAGTTATTCCGCTCCTTATCTCGAAGCAGGCATGGCCATGCCATCTGATTTCCATCTCGACACCTCCAAAAAATTAAAGGTATCGTTACATATAACCTTTTTGATGACGTATCCCGTATCAGAGGACACATTGCTACTCTTGGATAACATATCATGTGGAAAAAGAGTGCTGGATATGGGCACTGGCAACGGTGCCATAAGCATAAAATGCGCCCAGAAGGGAAGTGAGGTAACGGCAGTGGATATCGACCCTGAACCTTTAAAAAATTTAGAAAAAATAGCGAAGGAGAGAAACCTGCCTATTCGGGTGGTGCATTCGGATTTGTTTGCGAACGTGAAGGGAAAATATGATACCATTGTGTTCAACCCACCCTATCTGCCGGGAGACGCAGAGAGAATTGAGGAACTGCAGTGGGCAGGTGGTGGAGAATACGGAGACGAGATACTTTTTCGATTTTTAAGAGATGCAAAGAATTATCTTGAAGATGGGGGCAAGATATACGTTATCGTTTCCTCGTTCAACAGAATTGAGAGGATAGAGAGTATGGGTTACGCGATGAAATGTCTGGGGAAAAAGAAATTTGCATTTCATGAAATTTATCTCTACGAATTGCACCCTCATGGATAGAGTTTTACCACATTTATATCCCGGGGTAATCCCATATCACGGGCCACGGGGTCACACTTGGTGCGCAAAAGATACACAATTGGCCTCAAATCCGTTTCACTGAGAGACTCATAATTTCCCATCCCCTTTGCTATGATTAAATCTGCAGATTTCAGCAAGTCCTTTATTTCCGTGGGTACAAGGTCCATATCCACACCCACTGCAAAGATGCCCGTGGTTTTTATATCATCCACCAGTTTATCCATGCCAACTTCCAGCGCATCTTCCAGGGTTGCATCGGATAATATAGGCTTGCCGCGGACAAGCAGGGTTATCTTATCTACATATTTCCTTAACTCCTTAATCAGAATTTTATCAAATACTATCTCTCCGCAATTGTCCGTCATGTAAACCACATGCCCTTTCAGATATTCTCTCAATTTATCTGTATCGTCGTAGCCAAGTCCCTCCTTGAGAAGTTCATAAAATTTCAGCCTAAACTCTGCAGGGGTTTTTATGCTCACCCCGTAATCCAGGATGTTACCAATGATGGCAACGAGTTCAGCAGCCCGCAACTTATCCTCACTGTTATTGTAGAAATTCTCCGCAAGGGGATAATACTCCATGGCAATTCGATTGCTCTCCTTTTTTAAGTCCCGATAAGGATCCTCGGTATCGAGAATCTCGTTAATGCGCCTGTGCACTTTAGTCCAGACCTTTATTGAAGGTTTGGTTTCATCAAACTCGTGGTAGAGGACATTGATTACGCCCTTGACAACCTCCATGGCTTTTTCCGGGGCAACCATATTTGCCTCAAACACTGCACGACGCAGTATACAGGCGGGACATTCAGGCTGGGGTTTCATGGATGGGTATTTCAATGAGATATTAAGAAGTATTGGCGAAAAATGAAATATACAAGAGGGTATTAACCCATGGTGACGAAATGTCCATTCTCGTAAAGGATGCATGGATTGTTACGCAAAATTCAAAGAGAGAGATTAAGAGGGGAAATGTATATATTGAAGAAAATACCATCGCTGAGATAGGCAACGTGAATGTGGAAGCGGAGCATGTAATCGATGGTAAAGACAAAATTCTCATGCCGGGGCTGATAAACACGCATGCTCATGTTGCCATGACGAATCTGCGAGGTATGATCGATGACGTTCCCCTTGAAACTTTCTTGGAGAGAACCTTTGAACTGGATAGACAGAGAGATGCAGATGCGCTGAGAGAGGGTGCAACCTTAGGGATAATGGAGATGCTGCGTACCGGCACCACGACATTTGTGGATTTTTATTATGGAGAGGATATAATAGCATCCGTGGCGAAGGAATACGGCATCCGTGCCTATCTTGGCTGGGCTGTGCTTGATGAGGATAAGAGTACCCAGAAAGGAAATCCTGTAAAAAATGCGGAGAGTTTCATACGTGAGTTTTCCTCACAACCAATGATTAAGCCCATGGTGGCGCCCCAGGGAGTGTATGTATGCTCAGAGGACACACTTCTTGCAGCCAGGGAACTCGCCGAGAAATATGATACCTTGCTCACGATGCATATATCCGAGACGAGAAAGGAAGTTTACGAGCATCGCAAAAAAACGGGAAGGAGACCAGTGGAATATCTTGCAGATATAGAATTTCTAAATCCTCGTTTGATAGGTGTGCATCTTGTATGGCTCACACTCCATGAAATTAGGCTACTTGCATCTCATGATGTGAAGGTATCTCACAACCCCACCAGCAACATGAAACTTGGAAACGGTGGCTCAATGCCACTGATTGAAATGCTCCAGCACGGTATTCTCGTTACCCTTGGCACTGATAGCGCAGTTACAAACAACAATTTAGATATGCTCGAACTCATGAAATTTGCATCGTTGCTGCACAAGAATGAGAGATGGGATGCCTCGGTAACTCATGCTCAGGATATCTTAGATTTCGCCACAGTAAATGCTGCTCGTGCTCTGCACCTAAATGCAGGAAGTATAGAAGAGGGAAAAATTGCAGACCTCGTTCTTCTTGACCCATGGCCCAACGGATTGCCGCTGTTCAAGGACAACATAATTTCCAACATAGTGTATGCCCTCAATGGTTTAAATGTCACCCATACGATAGTGAACGGAAAAATAGTATGGAAAAGAAGTTAGCATTTTTTCAATCGCACTGCAGCCACCTTAAATTCGGGAATCTTTGCCTCGGGGTCCAAAGCATCAATAGTTAGCACGTTGGCAGCATTCTCGGCAAAATGGAATGGTATAAACACCACGCCCTTCTTTATATCTGCTATCTTTGCACGAACCTTGATTGCACCTCTTCGAGATTCTACCAGAACACAATCTCCTTCCTTTATTCCAAGAGTTTTTGCATCCTCAGAATTTATCTCCACAAATGCCCTAGGCATTAGTACATTGAAACCTTCTATTTTTCTGGTCAATGTGCCTGTGTGGAAATGCTCATAGGTACGTCCCGTAGTAAGAACAAATGGATATTCGCTATTGGGCTCTTCCGCTGGAGGCTTGTATTCGTAGGGTGTAAATCTCGCGAGCCCATTGGGTGTGGGAAATGAAACTGTATGAAGAATCTTTGTACCTGGATGCTCTTCAGTGGGGCAAGGCCACTGTATTCCAAAATCTGAAATCCTATGATAGGTTATTCCCCGATACTGCTCTACCACCATGCGTATCTCTTCGAATATATCCTCAGGGCTCTTGTATCTCCAGTTTTTTCCAAATCTTCTGGCTAGATTCGTTATAATCCACCAGTCAGGCTTGGCATCACCGACAGGCTCAATGACTTTATGAAGCAATTGAACTCTGCGCTCTGTATTGGTAAAAGTCCCCTCCTTTTCAAGAGAAGATGCCGCTGGAAGCACCACATCCGCAAGTTGTGCGGTCTCACTCAGAAACAGATCCTGAACCACGAGAAACTCAAGAGATTTTAACGATTGAATTACATGCTTCTGGTCAGGGTCACTCACCGCGGGATTCTCTCCCATTATATACATGGCCTTTATTTTACCCTCTGAAGCCGCGTGCATCATTTCTACCACCGTGAGTCCGGGATTTTCAGGAATCTTATCACCCCATATCTCTTCTATTTCTCTTGCCTTCCTGGTCCCAAGTTTAACATACCCCGGGAGAAGATTTGGCAGTGCGCCCATATCTCCAGCACCCTGCACGTTATTTTGCCCTCTTAGAGGATTAACTCCCGTGCCAGGCTTGCCCACATTGCCAGTGAGAAGTGCAAGATTTGCTAGGGATGCCACATTACCCGTGCCTGAAGTGTGCTGTGTGATTCCCATGGCATAGATGATTGCAGAACGATGCGTTGCATACATTACTGCTGCCCTGGTAATTAAATCTCTAGACACGCCAGTAATCTTTTCCACATACTCAGGAGTGTATCTCTTCACTGTATGCTTCAATTTCTCAAAGCCTTCCGTACGATTCTTAACAAATTCCATATCAGCAAGACCGAGGGAAATGATTACATTCATCATACCGTTTATGAGAGCCACATCCGTACCGGGCCTGTGTCGAAGATATATGTCTGCATAACTGGCAAGTTCAATATTTCGAGGGTCTGCAACTATCAATTTAGCACCTTTTTTAACCGCTCTCTTTATCATGGTACCTATTACGGGATGTGCATGAGTTGTGTTTGAACCTATGACAAAATATAGTTCTGCATCGTTCTCCAAATCTTCAAGGCTGTTAGTCATAGCCCCACTACCAAACACCTTAAATAGCCCTACCACAGTGGAAGCGTGGCATAAGCGGGCACAGTGATCTACATTGTTGGTACCAATTGCCACACGCATGAATTTCTGGAAAAGATAGTTTTCCTCATTAGTACATTTCGCAGAGGATAATCCGGCAATGCTATCAACTCCATAGATTTCTCTAATTTTCTTAAATCTTGAGGCTATATACTCCAGTGCCTCTTCCCATGAGACCTCATGGAACTCTCCATTTTTCTTTATGAGTGGTTTTTTCAATCTCTCTGGGTGATGCACAAATTCCCATCCATAACGACCTTTAATACAGTCATCTCCTTTGTTTACTCCCTTTTTCGAGCCGCGAGCATATATTATTTCATTGTCGGAAACAAAATAATCTATAGCACAGCCCACTCCGCAGTAGGGACAAATGGTAGTTATTCTTTTCAACTCTCCAGAAAACTCTCTGTGAGTTAAGTCCATGAGCGCTCCGGTGGGACAAGCATCCACGCAAGCGCCACAAAATGCACAGTTTGCATCTTTTAAATTCTCGTTTATTCCAGCAACAATTCGTATTCTGGAACCTCTATTTTCCCTTACAAGCACATGGTTCTCTTTCAAAGAGCATGCCTGAACGCATCGGAAACAGGACACACAGGCGTTGGGATTGAAGGATATGAAGGGATTGTTCACCAGATTTGGTTCTTTCCTCATTGTTTTTCCTGAGGCTCTTACATGATAGCGGGAAAATAGTTTCATGGCATCTCCGCCAATCTCGCTATGCTCTTCAGCGAGCATCTCCAGAATAGTTTTTCTCGCTTCTTCAACCTCTCTTGTATGGGTCCTTATTTCCATACCCTCCGAGACTTTGGTGGTACATGCCCTTGCATAATATTTGCGATTTCCCTGCCTTATTTCAACCACACACAAACCGCAGGAGCCAATGGGTTTTTCTTCAACCATATAGCAAAGGGCAGGAATATCTATACCCTCTCTCCTAGCGACCTGGAGAATACTCTCCCCATCCTTGGCTTTCACAACCTTTCCGTTGATACGCAGAGAGATCAAGAAATCACCTCCAAAAGTTCATCACGAAAGTTTTGCATTGCGGATTCGTAGGCAAGCATGGCACTGGAACCCAGAGGGCAAAGAGATGCAATCTTCATGGCCCGGGCAGTTGCATTAATTTTCTCAATGTCCTCCGTGGTACCCTTACCCTCCAAAATTTTCTCAATTATTTTTCTTATCCTCTTTGTACCATATCTGCAGGGGAAGCATTGTCCACACGATTCATGTTCGAAAAATTTAGCGATATTGAGAAGTACATCCCATATGTTTACAGATTGGTTGAATACAATGATGTTTCCAGTACCGAGAGATACACCCCATTCTTTTGCATCCTTGAAGCATAACGGCATGTCCAGAAAATTCCCATTTAGTATAAAGCCCGCTGCTCCACCACCAAGCATTAAACCTTTGAATTCTCCATCCACTCCACCCGCTATTTCTATCATTTCTCTAACTGTATACTCACCAAGATTCGCCTCATACACACCTGGCTTGCGAACATATCCACTCACACTGAAGAGTTTGGGACCCGTGCATCCTTCTTTTCCCATCTCAGCGTATTTTTTCGGACCCATATTTACAATAAGCGGTATATTGGCCAAGGTCTCCACATTGTTTATCAGTGTTGGTTTTCCCCACAGCCCGTACTGCGCAGGATATGGTGGTTTAATTCTTGGAAATCCTCTTTTGCCCTCTATGCTCTCCATGAGCGCGGTCTCTTCACCACATACATAGGCACCTGCACCAAGCACGAGTTCTATGTCAAAGGAGAAATCCGTACCCATGATGTTCTTACCCAGGAGATTCTCCTCTCGCATCTCTTCCATTTTTCTTTCGATTTCCTTGACAAGATTCCGATATTCATAGCGAAGATAGAAAAATCCCTTACTAGCACCAATGGCATAGGCAGAAATAATCATTCCTTCTAGAATTTGAAATGGATTTTTTTCTATGAGCACACGATCCTTAAATGTTCCTGGCTCACCCTCGTCTGCATTACCCACAATATATTTAGGTGTAGTTTTCTCATTTCTAACAAATTTCATTTTTAGTCCAGTAGGGAAAGCAGCACCACCCCTTCCAAGAAGCCCGGATCTCTCAACCTCTTCTATGATCTCATCCTGAGTATGCTCTAGTGTAATATGCAGGGCATGGAATCCATCATTCTCAATATATGTTTTCATATTCGATGCATCTTTCAGAAGATTCATTGCTCATACCCCCTAAGAATTTTCATAGCCTTCATTGGATCAAGATTTCCATAGATTTTATCATCAATCATCATCACGGGTGACTCATCACAATGACCTAGCCCCTCCACAGTCTCAAATGTGAATTTTCCATCTTTTGTGGTTTCTCCCATATGGATATTGAATTCTTTCTCTATTCTGTGTATTATCTCAGATGCGCCTTTGATATGGCATACCATGCAATCGCAGACTCTTACGATATGCTTGCCTGGAGGCTCAAATCTGAAGAAAGAATAGAAAGATGCAGTATCGTATATTTCTCCGGGTTTCATTCTGAGTTCCCTGGCTATTAGTTTTATGGCTTTTTCTGGAATATATCCAAACTCATCCTGAACACCGTGAAGAATAGGTAGAATCTTTGAATCCCTGCTTTTGTGTTTCTCTATAATTTCTAAGATTCTGCTTTCCATACTTCCCATACTACGAAATGCGAAAAACAATATTTTAATGTTTTGCGAGAATTGTTTTAAGATTTTCCAGGTCTTGAGAGGTATTCACATTGAAATATGTCTCTTTAGGCAGAGTTTCCGCTGATAAGAATTTCACTGCGGGGCAATTTTTTAGCGCCAGACTCAAACTCTTCCCGTTTCTGAGACATACCTTGGCTGCTCTTGTATATATAGCATGAAGAGGTTCAAGATACCCTGTATCGCTCCATCTTGGTACCATGGTGCTCACTCCATCCCACGCTTGGAGCATCGTTTTCACTGCTTCCTTTTTAATAAGGGGCATATCTCCCCCAAAGAGAAAGAATCCTTCGTCCATTTCAAGGAGTGAGAGTACCGCAGGGAGTATCCAAGTGCTGTGATCCATAACTACGGGAGCATCTGCCTCTATTGGGAATTTTGAGTAAATTACCACCTCGAGACCTATATTTTTAAGGTTCTCTACCACAAGGTCTATAAGTCTCTTTCCGGGCAAAATTTCCATCAGATGCTTGTGAGGAAGGCGATGAGAGCGTCCAACCAGAACATAAGCGTGCACAGGGTACCAT
>WALG01000134.1 GCA_015522955.1 DHVE2 group archaeon | reverse complement strand
TCTTTAAACTCATTTTACTTTGAATGATGTCCGATTCACTGTTAAATGCTCTTCTTCACGCTAAAAAAGTTGTAACTCTTACGGGAGCAGGAATTAGCGCCGAGAGCGGGATACCAACATTCCGTGGTGCAGGTGGGCTCTGGGAAGGATACCCTGTAGAAAAGGTTGCAACAGTGGAAGGGTTTGAAAAGGATCCACAACTTGTATGGAGATTCTACAACGAGAGACGGGTGAATATTGCCAAAGCAGCGCCCAACGATGCTCATATAATTCTCGCGAAGATGGAGAAAATATACGATTTATGGATAATAACTCAAAACATAGATGGACTTCACCAGAAGGCAGGGAGCAGGAACGTGGTAGAACTCCATGGAAACATCTGGAGAGTGAGATGCACAAACTGTGGTAGGGTGGAGTACAATTATGAAGTGCCCCTAAGAGAGATTCCCCCAAGATGCAAGAGATGTGGAGGGCTACTGCGCCCGGATGTGGTATGGTTTGGAGAGCCTGTATATGACATTAATAAGGCGTATCAACTCACTGAGAAATGCGAGATTATGTTTGTAATTGGCACCTCAGCCCAGGTATATCCTGCGGCATATTTACCCAGGGCTGCCTGGAGTCATGGTGCAAAAATTGTAGAAATTAATCCTCAGGAGACACCTGTAAGTTCGTATGCAGATTTCATATTTAGAGAGAGCGCAACCAGTGCTATGAGGAAGATTTATCAAGCGATACAAGAAGCATCCCAATGAATATCAACGTGGCGCCTACTATTCCTTTAATTCCCAGAATCTCTCCCAAGAAAATATATGAGAATAGGCCTGCAAAAACAGGCTCCATGGTATACACTACCGCTGCATGGTTTGGTGAAATGAATTTCTGAGCATGGGTTTGTGCAAGAATTGCAAGAGCAGTGGCAAGAACGCCTGTATAGAGAACTCCAAATATAAGAAACGGAGATGCATGGATTTCAAATCCTTCTGAAAACCAGCCACCTGTGGAAAAAAGAGAAACAAAGCCCAGTTCAAAAACGGTAAGCACACTTGGGTCATACATTCGACTGTACTTACTCACAAGAACCACTTGAATTGCATAGGCTATAGCGCATAGGAGTGTGAGAAAATCTCCGTAATTTATTCCTCCACTCATATTGGATAAGAGAAAAAGTCCTGTGACCGCCAGAAGAACAGCAATTATTCCTCTAAGTGAAATTTTCTCTTTAAGCATGAAATAGGCAAAGAGAGGTGTGAAAACTACATATAGGCCCGTAATAAAACCCGAGTGAGAAGACGTGGTGTACTCTAAGCCCACTGTCTGAAGTATATAACCCAGGAATAGAAAGATGCTTAGAATAAATCCCGCCATCAGTGCTTTCCTGTTATATCTCAATCTTTTGGAAAAGAATGGGAGAAGCGTGAGAAATCCAAGAGTGAATCTCAGTGTGAGAAATCCATTTGGTGAAATGTATTGGAGGGACGTTTTTATTATTGGAAATGTACCACCCCATATAACAGATACGAAAAACAGTATGAGAAGGGCTATAGATTTACGCATTTTCAAGAGTCTTACCGTATTCGAATATTCCACCGGCATCGTATATGTCCAGGGCTACGCGAGACATGGGCTTTCCCTTCAATAGAAGTTTGCCATTTCTGAATATTTCACCAGTTTCAAGATGAATTTCTATTATATCTCCGGATTTCAAATCAGTATCAAATATCCCAGGTGCTTCTATGAGTGGAAGACCTGAGTTTATAACATTGCGTTTATAGATTGCTCCAAAACTCTCACCCACAATGGCTGCAATTCCAAGACCTATAAAGCAGTCCACAGCCTGTTGCCGTGAACTACCTGCCCCAAAATTACGGCCTACCACAAGAATGTCACCGGGTCTTGCCTTCTGGGGAAAAACTTCCCATCCAGGCAAATTGGAAAACGCATATTTTCCCATTTCTTTGAGATCTGTGATGTACAGATATCTATTGTGAAAAATCATATCCGTATCCACATTATCCAGTCTCTTGCCCTGAGAATCACGAAGCATCCATATCCTGCCTTGAATGATTCTAGATTTCATAAACTTAAATTCCCACCGCTCTTAATAATTTTTCGGCTCTCAAAAAAAGAAAGAGGGTTACCTTAAGCCTACAATGGTACCATCATCAAGCAAATCCACGCTTTCTGCGGCGGGAACCGAAGGTAGTCCAGGCATTGTGGATATATCCCCCAGAATTGGAACCACAAATCCTGCGCCGGATGATATCTTTAAATTTCTCACAGTAATTACGAAATTCTCAGGAGAGCCCTTCTTGCGGGGATTGTCCGTTAGAGAATACTGGGTCTTGGCCATGCAAACCAGGAAATCGTCAAATCCAAGTTGGTCGATTAACTTCAAATCCTTCTTTGCGCGGGCATCATAGTCCACGCCACTTGCCCCATAGATTTCATCTGCTATACGCTCTATCTTCTCTTTAACGCCTTCATCACGCCTGTAGGTGAATCTCGGCTCACGGGATCCATTCTTTGCTATTTCCTTTGCTATCTCTATACCACCTTCACCACCCTTGGCATAAACCTCGGAGAAGTATGCATGGGCACCATAATCTTCCACAATATCCACTATGCGATTTAACTCTGCCTCATCATCCTCAGGAAACTTGTTCACCGCGATTATCGGCTCAAACCCGAGTTTTTTAACAATATCTATGTGTCTGAGAAGATTTGCACTTCCCTTCTCAAGTGCTTCCATATTCTTCTCAGTAACATGCTTCTTCTTAACACCACCCTGATACTTCAGTGCTTTAGAAGTTACAACAATGAGTGCAGAGGAAAGTTCGAAATTACCCTCTCGTGCAACGATGTTCACAAACTTCTCCGCACCTAAATCTGCACCAAATCCTGCCTCCGTAACAAGAACGTCAGAATATCTCAAACCAATTTCATCTGCAAGAATAGAATTGTGTCCGTGGGCAATGTTTGCAAAGGGACCTATATGCACAATGGCCGGTGTACCCTCCGTTGTCTGCACAAGATTCGGCATTAGAGCATCTCTCAACAGTGCAGCCATGGCTCCGTGGGCCTTCACATCCTTGGCAAAGAACGGGGTTCCATCCTTGATGAAGGCCACCAGGATTTTTGCAAGACGCTCTTTCATATCCGCATAATTCTTGGCAAGTGCCATGATTGCAGTAATTTCACTTGCCGCCGTTATCTCAAAGAAGTCTTCTACAAGGGCTCCTGAATTCTCACCCAGACCCACAACCACATTTCTCAAACTTCTATCGTTGATATCCAGAACTCTACCCCAGAGTATCTTTTTTCTATCAATATGAACCTTATTTCCATGGTAAATTATGTTGTTAAGCATGGAGGAGAGTAAATTATGTGCAGTCTGTATCGCATGAAAATCTCCCGTAAAATGCATATTAACCTCATCACTGGGCTCAACTTTGGATTTTCCACCACCTGTACCACCACCCTTTACACCAAACAGCGGACCCAGTGATGGCTCACGAAGTGTTACTATACTCTTTTTCCCTATTCTCCATAGCGCCTGAGAGAGACCTATGGCATTTGTGGTTTTACCCTCTCCGAAGGGTGTGGGATTTATGGCTGTGACAAGTACAAGTTTACCCTGGCGTGGCTTTTTCCATATTTCCTCAAGGGGTATTTTTGCCTTTCTAAGTCCAAAAGGTATAATGTTCTCAAGTCCAACCATATTTGCAACTTCGTCTATCGGCTTCATGGTGGTAGGCATTCATGTTTCATTATTTAAACTCTACGCCACTAATTTGTGTAAAAGGAGCAAGATGTCAGTCAAAAATTTAAATAATATTGGGAGATATGCCACCTCCATGCGCATCTTTATAGGTGTAGCCTGGCCCTATGCCAATGGTCCCATACATCTGGGGCACATGGTAGGTGCATATCTCCCGGCAGACATCTTCGCAAGGTATCATCGCATGAAAGGGCATGAGGTCCTTATGGTCTCGGGCAGCGATGAGCATGGCACACCCATCACAATCACCGCTGAGAAAGAGGGAAAAACACCTCAGGAAATAGCGGATAGATACCATGCCATAAACGCAGAGATGATGGAAAAAATGGGAGTTTCATTTGACCTCTATTTCAGAACCTCCCATCCAAACCATGCCCGTACAGTAAAGGAGTTTTTCCTGAAACTCTGGGAAAAAGGATATTTGTATAAGGAAAAAATGCTTCTTCCATATTGTCCCAACTGCCAGAGATTTCTTCCAGATAGATATGTAATAGGTACATGCCCCTACTGTGGTTACGAAAATGCCCGTGGAGACCAGTGCGACAATTGCGGAAAAACTCTAGACCCCAAAGACCTTATAAACCCCAGATGTGCCATATGCGGTGCCACTCCCGAATTTCGGGAGAGTGAGCATATATTTTTTGCCCTTGGCAAACTTGAGCCGCAACTTCTTGAATGGCTAGAGAATAAAACATACTGGAGAGATAATGTCATAAATTTCACAAGAAATTTTGTAAGGGCCGGGCTTAAGGATCGGGCAATAACCCGTGATATAGGGTGGGGCATAGAAGTTCCTCTGGAAGGTTTTGAAAATAAGCGTATCTATGTATGGTTTGAGGCAGTTATAGGCTATCTCTCTGCAAGTATTGAGTGGAGCAGAAGAACTGGTAAATCCTGGGAAGCGTTCTGGAAGGACCCAAATATAAGGCATTACTATTTCCTGGGCAAGGATAACATACCCTTCCACACAATCATATGGCCGGCAATGCTCATGGCCCATGGAGATTTGAATCTCCCATACAACGTAGTTGCCAACGAATATCTTCGCTATTCTGGAGAGAAATTCTCCAAAAGCCGGGGTATAGGAGTATGGATGCCCGAACTTTTAAGTCTCTTTGACCCTGATATGATAAGGTTCTATGGTACCATAAATATGCCAGAGCATCGTGATTCGGATTTTACGTGGGAAGATTTCGTAAACAAAGTCAACGAGGAACTGGTGGATAAGTTCGGTAACTTCGTACATCGTGCCTTAACCTTTACTTATCGCCACTTTGGTGAGGTTCCCTTGCGTGGAGAACTTGACTCTCTGGACCAGGAAACTTTGAAGAAAATAGAAGAAACCAAGAAAAAGATGGAAGAGTATCTTGAGAGGGTGGAGTTGAAGAAGGCTTTCCGGGAGTGGCTGGAACTTGTGAAATTTGGAAATATTTATTTTGATAGAAAGGCACCCTGGGACCTGATAAAGAGAGATAAGGCGAGATGCGGTACGGCACTTAATATTAGCCTTCAATTAGTCAAATCTTTAGCAATTCTGGGTGCGCCCTACCTCCCGTTCTCTGCGGAGAAAATTCTCCATTATCTGGGATATGAAGGTGACCTAAGAAGTTTCACCTGGGAGGATGCCATAACAGAAATACCTGCGGGGATGAAACTGAGAAAACCTAAAGTGCTTTATAAGAAAATTGTGCGCGAGGAAGAGGAAAACTACGAAAAATGGAACCTCCTGGACCTGAGAATAGGTGAGATTGAGGAAATAAAGGAGCATCCCAACGCTGATAAATTATACATTCTAACAGTAAATTTCGGTGAGGAAAAACGCACTTTGGTGGCAGGGCTCAGGCCATATTACC
>WALG01000133.1 GCA_015522955.1 DHVE2 group archaeon | reverse complement strand
ACTTCCTTCATATTCCAGAAGAAGCCCTACAATATTTTCAAATCGCCTTGGATAACACTGAAGGTATGGATAATGAGAAGGTGCAGAAGAATATTGACGAGGTTTACAGATACATGGAAAGGATACGCCAAGATATTGAGGATATTAAAAAGCACCTTCAGAATGTAGAGAATAATGAGGAGAAAGGTGTATTGCTGAGCAATCTGGGATTACTTTATTATCTGATTGGAAAAAGAGATGAGGCCCATGAAAATTTCAAAGAGGCAGAGAAGATATTTAAAAACAGGAATAATAAAATTGCTTTAGGTGCGCTCTATTCCAATTTCGCTTTGCTCTTTGAAGATATGCGGCAACTGGATTACCTCTACAGGGCACTTGATATATTCCAGAATGAGGGGCACATAAAAGGGCAGATTGATGTGCTTCACGCCCTGGCCATGTACTATCTGGAAGATGATTATGTGGAAGAGGCGTATTACTTTCTCCAGAAAGAGATTCCTTTGCTGGAAAAAGTAGAAGACCCGGAAATCAGACGCAGGGGCTATGAACTCGCAGCGGACATAGCCATGGAACTGGGAAAAATCGAGGAGGGAATGAAGTACACAGAGATAGCCTCACAACTCTAAGAGAGAATCTTTTTCTCCACTTCCTCATAAAACTGGGAGCAGCCTATATTGTGTTCTTTGCAGTATATAAGTGCGGCCACATCTACGGCTACATACCGCATTTCTTTCTTTATAGAATTTATTTCCATCAGAACATCCTTTCTGCTTCTGCCTGTAGCCCTACATATGTGGTCGAGTATTCGTGTGAAAACATCCTCTCTCACCCTGTAGCGCTCCAAATCACCCTCCTGAAAGATGAAATCCAAAGGTATGATAAGGCCCTTTACCTCAAAGGTAGGCTCATATTCTTCATCTTTCTTCTCAAGGAGACCGAGTTCTACAGATACATGAAAAACCTCCCTGGCCCGCTCTGGAGGCAGCCAGTTTCTCTGATAGGATAGGATGTTCACAAAGTCCTCCTCCTTGAGTTTTCTGCTCCCCTTTCGTTTGCCTACATAGGCTATCAATTGCTTCAGTTTCTCCATGGACAGACCTCACCTCCCCGCAGTACATAAATTTTCGGGGCAAAAACACTGGGTGCCAGACGAAGGGACGTTAAAACCTTTTCTCCACCCATACCTGTGAATTTTTCTATCCTCTTTAAATTATAGGATTTATAAATCACACTATCACTCATTTTCAGGGTATCCTCCAACACAAGAGGATATAAATAGAGGTCATTTATCACCGCATACTCTCCCCCAATAACAAGAATATCCATAATATCCTCGCTTCTTCGTGGAGCAGCGTCAATCCACATCTCGTAGATTCCGGAAAGAGAACGGTATACCTTGAAATTCATCTCGTGCCCCCTATGGGAATCCACATCGAGAAGATACAGAGTAGATTCATTGCAATTCTCTACAAACTCCTTTATTTTCATGCCGTCTATTCTCTTTCGTTTTACAGTGTGAAGTTTCAGACATTCCACAAAGGGGTATGCCCTCTCCCACTTATATTATTTTCTTCACTACGGCACAGGCAACCCTAGACCCTTGAGAAAAATCCTGAGGGAAAGGATTAAAAGTACCACCGCAAATGCCAGAGTAAGAATGCATCCCTTTAATTTCTTCGCCACTCTGGTACCAATCTGAGCACCCACCATTATCCTGATGCAAGAAGGGGGCACGTACATCAGGTCCACATGACCCATTAGGTAGTGTTTAGTTGCACCACTCAGTATCACCAAATAATTAAGATGCAAATCCTTTATTTCCCTTTCATTCTCATTTCTTTTCCTGAGAAGTCTAATAGATTCATAAATCATAGCAATACCAAAAAGTGCCGCAAGGATTCCGATTATGATTCCCAGTGCACCGCAGAATGTACCTATGGGAGACACCCCTTGAAGGATCTGGCAAAAGATTATAATCTTTACGCTTTCCCTATCTCCCTCATTTCCATTTCATGCTGAGTTGCCTGTGCGTGGTACTGCTTTGCTGTTTCGAGCAACTGCTGTGCAAATTTCTCTTCCAGCATCTTTTTCACCTTCACAAATATCTTATTTTTTCTCGCAGTTTCTCGGGCCACCTGAGGATCTGGAAACTCTATGGCACCCACGGGGCATAGATTGGCGCAGGTCTGACAACCCACCAAACAATTATAAGGCTTTGCTACAATGGGCTTTTTAGTTACTAAATCATATGAATATACACCCCTTCCGCATATAACAGCACATAACCCGCATCCAATGCATGCCGCGGGGTCTATTTTAGGGTACCATTTTATCTCCTTTCTGGGCACGCCAAACCAGTAATCAAATTTCTTATCACTCATAAGCATCACCAGAGGGATATGGTTTTCATGTATTTCAAATTTTTTTGAAGTACTAAAATTATTTCCAGTTATGCTTTTCTATTGACTCTATCTTTTCTTCTCCTCTGCCAGATATAGAAAATGGACGTTACCACCCCTATTACTGTTGCCCCTGTTACACTGTAATAAACCCAGTGACTACCTCCCTTTTCCACATTTTCATATTGTTCGAGATCAATATTCATACTTTCAATGGCATCGCTTCCAATCCTGTGAGTGACAGAGAGAGTATCATTTCCATTCGAATTACAGAAAGAGTAGGTGAATATCCCGTATGTTATCCCTGTAACATTCAGAAATCCAGATTCTTTCAAATTTTCTTCAAGGGATGATAAGTCAAATTTGGAGGCTTTGAGAGAGAACTGCGAATTTATATGATATTCCACATCCATCTCACATGAGGGATAGATAACTCCCAGTTTATCCTCTCTGTATAGAAGATAGGTGGGTGCATTGAAATCGCCTATTTCTCCATAATCTGGAAGAATTAAAACTCCCAGATTCTCAGCGGGGAATGGATAAAGCATGTTCATGTTTTCAACAAAGGCCATGGAGGACTCCCACATATATATCAAATCAAAATTCTCTCCACACAGCACTTTATTGAGATTTTTGCTGAATTCTCTGTGACCCATGCTTTCGTAGTTGAGCCACCCATAGGAGTTATTGCTCTTCCAGAGTAAATGAACCAGAGTTTCTCTCTGCGCTACATTACTGTATTCCAGAGATTTTAAATCTATTCTCCAAGTTGAGTAATCAAATAGTGTTGGGAGAATTCTTTCTGCCGTAATCCACCCAAAATTTGGATTAAGATACGCCCTTATCTCACAAAGACTTCTCTTGCTCTTGGAGTAGAACACAAATAGCCATATATTTGCACGTCCATCCCCCACACGGCTGTCTCCCACTATTCTGCTTTTATCTGTAGAAGAGTTCAGAGATGGTATATGTCCCCAGTCAGGAAAGATATAATTATCCTCGCCATATTCCAATCCCCATACAAGAATGAGCGAGGCATGAGAGTCCCACGCGTTCACATTATCTTTTATCATATTCTCGTATACCTCCCGGGGAGTTAAACCTGTGCTCTCATACCCCGCAGAACCCACCGGGATGGCGGAAATTAAAAGAAATAAACACAGAACCGTTCCAGCCACCAGATATTTCATTTTCTTCATTTTCAAGCACCCCTATGTAAGAATATGTATTTTCATATAAGACCCTATGTTAAAATGCAGGTCTTACAGAGGTATATAGTTCATAGGACTCATACTTCTTTCTCACCTCCTCTTTTTAAAGCGGTAAATTACCGCAATTGCTATAACCAATACTGTCGCTGTTCCCATACCATAAATCCATACATCTGCTGGATTTTCTTTGTTATATTTGGCTCTATGATTTTCATATCCCGGCGTGGGACTTGGCTCATCGTAGAAATCGTTGGTGAAATTATCCATGCTATATGCTCCTCTATACCTTGCCCAAGAATGCCCTTTTTCAATGTTTGAAAATTTTCCACTTTCTGGGACCTTATCCAGCGTTCTCTCAACTTTGTTCTCTGTAAGTAGAGTGGATATCCTTATTGCATCATATCTCTGTCCAAATTGGATCTGGAAAATGCGGGCATCGGTCTTCCATATACTAGTAAAGTTCTCTCTAGATGCACAGAGTATTATGAACTCGTAAGCCTTGATATCTCCCGTTTTCACTTCTTGAGGACCGTAGATGGATGAAAACCAGATATCTATCCCTTCAGCATGATACACACTATCTGAGGGATTATATAACTCAATCCACCATTTATTTGCATCATCATCTCCGTAGAAAACTTCATTTATCACTAAATGATCTGCTTTCGTAACTTCTTTAGCATCCACCTGGAAGATATCACTACTCCAAATAGGAATAGTGGGCAAAACAAGAAGAAAAAGCGCCAGAATAGTGCCGAGGAAAATATACATGTGGGCTCTCATCCTCGCATCCTCCTTTTTCTCATAATTGCAATAGTGATGATATTTTTGCCTTTCATTTTCTTTCCCTCCATCTTCTGCGGTAGTAAATCCACACCACGACTGTGGCAACCAGGCACA
>WALG01000132.1 GCA_015522955.1 DHVE2 group archaeon | reverse complement strand
TTATCCTCTCAGATCCTACAACAATAAAAAGGTGTACGATTACCGCCCTCTAAAATATTCCCCGAAGAGTTATTGCATAGAACCAACTCCACCAAGAAAATTGAGAGTTGAAATAGGTGTGGGATACCTGAACTTAACCTGGCTCAGGCCCGTGGGAAATGGCACATCGCCTCTCATAGGTTACAGAATTTATCGGAATGGTGTTTTAATTGCGACGGTATCGCCAGATACACTCTACTACAACGATACCTCTGTTAAAAATGGGGTTGAATATGAATACTACATTACGGCGATTAATTCCTATGGAGAAAGCGCAAAGAGCAATGAAGTACGGGGAATTCCAGGAATTCCATCCAAACCACTTAATCTGACAGCCTGTGGTGGAGATGGATATGTTTATCTCACCTGGAAACCGCCCAAAAGGGTAGGTGCATCGCCCATTCTTTGGTACAGGATTTACAGGGTGTACCCAGGCATACTTCCACCGGGAATGGGCTGGAGAGGCACCAGAAAACTCCTGGCAACGGTACCGGGAACACAGCACTATTACAATGATACAAATGTGAGCAATGGCCAATGGTATGGATATGCCATCACCGCTGTGAATTCGGCCGGAGAGGGACCTTTAAGCGAGAGGATCGTGGCAATTCCCGGGAGAATACCAACACCGCCCAGAAATTTAAGAGTGGAGATAAAAGATGGATACGCTCTCCTCACCTGGGATGCACCAAAAGACGATGGTGGGGGAATCCAGGAATACAGGATTTACTGCAATGGGAAATATGTGGTCACAATATCGAATAACAATCTGAGTTTTGAATACAAACTTCCCGGTCCTGGAAAATATGCATTTTATGTTACTGCCGTGAATTTCAAGGGAAAGAGCAAACCAAGCAATAATATAGAGATATCTTACAAGATTACTTCTCCGCAACCACCTAAGAATAAAATGACCTCCGCTCCTGAGACAATATCCGTAATTGTATCTGTGGGGATACTCATTGTGCTAATACTCGCAGTGTGTATTGGAAAACTTAGGCACTCCAAAAAGAAATACACAGAAAAATCCAATAAATGATTTATATTATATCCCTATTTTCATTTCAATGCTTGAACTTCGAAATCTAACGGTGAAAAAGGACGGAAAATCCATTGTAAAAAATGTGAATCTTCACGTAAATAGGGGGGAGGTGCATGTTCTCTTAGGTGTCAACGGTTCCGGAAAAACCACTCTGGCTCAGGCCATCATGGGGATATATCCCTACAAGGGAAACATATTTTTTGAAGGAAAAAACATAGACTCCCTGAGTGTATGGGAGCGAGCACGATTGGGCATAACACTGGCCTTTCAGGAGCCTGCAAGATTCGAGGGGTTACTTGTAAAGGATTACCTCATCCTCAGTGCAAAGGAGAAAAGTATGGAGAATGTGAAACTGGCCATTAAAACTGTAGGGATCCCCTACAGCATACTTTTTGAGGAGATAGGTGAGAATCTAAGTGGAGGTGAGAGAAAAAGAGTGGAACTCGCTGCAGTACTTCTTATGAATCCAAAACTGGCAATCCTGGACGAGCCCGATAGTGGTGTAGATATCCTTTCCTTTTCCCTCATATCCGATGTGATACTCCGTATGAAGAGCCATAACTCAAGCGTGCTCCTAATCACCCATAGCGAAGATATGGCAAATGTGGGAGATAAGGCCACTATTCTCTGTGAGGGAAAAGTTGCCATTACTGGGGAGAGGAATAAGGTGAAAAACATGTTTAAATATTCTCCCTGCCCCCTAAAGAGGTGAGATAATGGATGAACTCATAAAGAAGGAATACGAGAACTTGGTAAAATATTATGAGGCATCTGGGGGTAACTCCAAGGCTCTTATCTCAGATAATTATGCCAGTATAGTGATTAATGGAAATCATGTGCTAGCAAAAAACAGTACTAAAGGAATCGTAATTGAAACGAAAAAAATTGAAGATGGGGTTTATGCCAGAATACTCATAAAGAAAGGACATAAAGCAAAAAATCCTGTACATCTATGCTTTGGAATGTTACCGCGGGAAGGAAAACAGATAATTCGCAGTGAAATAATAGCAGAGGAGGGTAGCAGTGTGAAATTCATAGCACATTGCATATTCCCAAACGCAACACATATTAAGCATATTATGAAATCTAAAGTTATTGTAGGCAGAAATGCTAAAGTAGAATATGAAGAAACTCATTTTCACGGAAAGAGTGGAGGAGTTAGAGTTATCCCCACGACTTTTGCTCGTGTAGAAGAAGGGGGAGAATACAATTCTTCCTTTTTGCTTAGAAGTGGTAGGGCAGGATACATTGATATAGATTACGAAGTTCATCTTGCCTCCTGTGCCCAAAGTATGCTGATTTCAAAGATTCATGGCATGGGAGAGGATGAAATTAGGGCTCGAGAGAGTATTTATCTAGAGGGTGAGCATTCCTCAGGAGTCGTTAAAACTCGCATGGCTCTAAGGGAGAGAGCAAAAAGTGAGGTTGTGGGTAAGACCATTGGTATGGCAGCATATGCTCGCGGACATGTAGATTGCACCGAGATTATAATGGATGAAGCAAGAGCGGAGGCATCTCCTGTGGTGGCTGCCTATCATCCATTGGCGAAAGTGACTCATGAAGCAGCCATAGGAAGCGTGGACAAAAAACAACTTCTCACATTAATGACACGGGGATTAACCCAAGAGGAGGCCATCGACGTTATTGTAAGTGGATTACTTAAATGATACTTTTCTAGGACAGTACCTAACTTTGCAGAAACTGCACACAATTTTTTTCTTGTCCATTTCTGAAGTATGAATTGTAAGTGATTCTATTCCCTCTATTTTCCGTATATCCCCGATTACTTCCATCTTTATGGGCTTCTCAATCACTATTAGTACTCTACTTTTATCTATCAATTGTCTCTCTCCGATGATTTGCCGGATTTCGCATGAATGTTCACTCATTATCTTAAAAATTCTCTCCAGACTGCAACCAAATTTACCCTTCTTGAAGGTTATCTCAAGAACCTCCCACCCCATAATGGGTGCAACAACGTCTAATGAAGTATGGGGCTTAATTCTCTCAAATATGCTTCGAAGTTCATACGTTTTTTCTATATACTCTATAGTATGATACACTATCTTCCTGTTGACCCCCGCAGCCTCTGCCACAGAATTTATAGGAATGTCCACATCTCCCAGATAAAGTTTAGAATTCCTCACAGAAATTCCGAGATTTATCAAAAGTTCGGCAACCTTTTTTCTTGCAGGAAAGTTCTTGAAGTATTCCTCCACGATAAGAAGCATAAAAAAGGAGAAGGAATAAGTGATAATAAAATTATCGTCTTTATTCTATCTGTTCCACAGATATGCAACTCACAGGACAAGAGTCCACTGCTTCATTGACACAATCGTAGAGGTCATCCTCTATAACTTCCTTTATCACCTTGCTCTTTCCCTCATCGTCCATCTCAAAGACATCGGGACATAGGCTTGCGCAGATTCCATCGCCAATGCATGCATCTCTATCTACTGTGACTTTCCATTTTCCCATCATTATCACCGTAACGGGGAATACCAAGAAAATATAAAAATTTTGGCCCTTGGAATAGTTGAATTACATTCCTTGAAAAACATGAAAAGGAAAATAAAAAAGAGTGAAAATGATATTCCACAGCATTTCTCCTGGTTATTGCAAAGAGAATCATGTTTTATATGTACACATCTTTGGGAATTTGCCCCACTAAAGTGGAATTTCCGATAGAAGGAAGTAAATTCCATGGTGGGTAGAAAGAGAAACAGCGAAAGAAGCGAGGGAGAAAGTGAGAAAAATAAATCTAAGAAATGCTGAGGTGGTGGTAGATTTATAATAAATATTAAAAGAAATAATGCCAGAAAATTATGACCAAAAAATTATATGGATGAAACTCATAATCACTTTACTCTTAAAAAGGTAAATCCTATGTCAAAGGCAAAAGTGCTGGTAGTAATCA
>WALG01000131.1 GCA_015522955.1 DHVE2 group archaeon | reverse complement strand
GTTTAAATGAAAAAAGTTAATATTCTAAAAAATAATGAATATCTATGAAAACCCTCTATTTCAAAATTCTTTCAAAGAGCGAGAGTAGTTATATCAATCCCCAGAGAGATGAGATTCATATGCTTGCTCTAAAGACCGGAGAAACGAAGATACTGGAGGGGGAGGAGGAGAATATAATTCAGAAATTCGTAGAAGATTTTAAAAGTTATGACCCTGACCGAATAATTGGATTTAAACAGGATTATGAGGATTTTCCATTTTTGATGGAGCGGGCAAAGAAATATGGCATAAAACTAACCCTGGGGAGAGATGGGAGCGTAATAAAATCCTCAGGTAAATATTTTCGTGGACTGATTTTAAAGGAGACAAAAATTAATGGGAGAGAAAACATTGACTTATTTGCCATAAGTTGGAGAGATTTTCCAAGATTACCTACAAAGGAAATAGATGAACTCGCTGCAACTCTGGGAATCAAAGATTTCCATGCAATTCCGCAGTTCAGATTAAAGGAAAAGAGCGATGAGGCGCTAAAAGATTACCTAGGAGAGTACCTTCACGTTCTGGAGAGAATAACGGATGCAATAATACCCTTTGAAGAAAGCATCTCGGAAATATGTCAGGTTCCTCTGGATCGGCAGATAAGAATGACAGTAGGGGAATTGATAGATGTTATAGTGGTAAGAGAGATGAAGAGTAGAGGAATAGAGGAAATGAGGGTGGGTGGTAAAGGTAAATATGAGGGAGGCTACGTTTGGCTAAAGGCCCCGGGTGTTTATGAGAATGTTACCTATCTTGATTTTCAGAGTATGTATCCCAGCATTATAAAGGTATGGAACATAAGCCCTGAGACGGTGGATATGGATAATGGTGAATGGGTAGAAGTAGAGGAGGTAAAACATAGGCTTAACAGAGACAAGAGAGGTGTGATACCTCAACTGGTGGATAATTTTCTTACACGAAGAATAAAAATAAAAAATGAATTGAAGGTTAAATATTCAAGAAGGTTAGATGCACAGCAAAAGGCTCTAAAGGTCATGGCCAATGCCATGTATGGCTACATGGGATGGAGTGGAGCGACATACTACAATAGAAATGCTGCAGAACTAATTGCAGCGTTGGCAAGGCATTACATAAAGAGTGTTCAAAAACTCATTGAAGAGATGGGAGGACAGGTAATTTATGTTGACACGGACGGTATACAGTTCGTTGGTGGAGATGCAGAAAAAATAATGGATAAGATAAATAGAGAGTATCCACTGAATATAGAGTTGGAGAGAGTTGTTCGTAGGGCAGTTTACTGGACAAAAAAGAAGTACGCGCATCTGTGGGACAGCATAGTAGATGCAGTGGGTCTGGAATACATCCGGCGGGATTATCCACCACTCATCAAGGAGGCGCAAAGAAAAATAGTGCAACTTCTGCTAAACGGCGATGTGGAAGGTGCACGGGAAGTTAGAAGAGAGTACCGTATAAAGTTGAAAAATGGGGATTTTGAGATAGAGGAAATAGGTGCTGTGGAGCAATTAACTAAAAAACCTGAAGAGTACGAGAAAGTTACCAAGGCAAGCGTGGTTGCAAAGATATTGAAGGAAAAATATGGTGTAGAGGTTCACAGAGGCGCATATCTTTACATTGCAGTCGTTAAAGGTTCCGGAGGACCGACTCACCGCGCAAGACCAATTGAGATGGTCTCCGTGAAAGATATCGATGTAGATTACTATCTTAGCATGTATGATGATACCATAAACAGAACCTTTGAGCCATTTGGTGTGAGTCCCACAAAACAGTGGTTTTAAACCTTTATCTTTCCTCTTATCTTAACAGATTTTCCCTTTTTCTCGTGAACCATATCATAGGCACACATCCTGGCTATTCCCCAGCCTCTCAACTCCCCTTCATGAGATACCACAACTTCATCCTCTTCTCTTATCTCTGGTGATGCATCTAAGATGCCCATGGCAAATATATCACCTTCAGGATAAAAATCATCAATATGCACAATATATTTTTTCTCTTCCATGAGCCACTGCGCTGATTCTTCCGTAAGTGTGAGCATCCCCTTCTCCGGATTGTATCCAAATATCCTCTTTCCCCGTATCCAGAGATTGACTCTGGGAAATCTTCCCTTAACCTTTACATCCTTCATTCTATCCTGGCAGCACCCAAACTGGAATTTTGCAAGAGTTTTGAAATTTTCGATATAAATTTTGTTTCGGGGAACGTGATACCCCAAAGACTTTGTCTGGCGGGACAAATCCTCAAGGTTTCTCCCCCAGAGCATCTCAGCACCGTACTCCTTCAAAACATCCTCCAAAAATTTCATACTTTCCGGAAGATAAGAGATTATTGCCTCATATTTAAATTTCTCAAGGTACCATGAGAGCATATCTCTTATCATTTTTTTCTCTTCCTCATACCAGTGACCTATTACAGGTATGTCATAATTTCTCGCCGGATAGATACTCTCAAGTTCTCGAGGTACAAGACCTAATGGGGAAGTAACTATAACCTCATGCATTGTGGATTTTATGTGCATTCTCATCTCTCTGTGACTTCTTGAAAGAGAGTATGGCTTCTTTGCACTGCAGGGCAGAAGTAAAAGGTATCTTGCATACTCCGGCTTGCTGTATCTTTCTTTAAGCCTCTGAAGGTATCTGCGTATGTCCGGTCGATACAGAGAGTCATGACTCACGGCATCCAGATGCGGCATCCAAACAGGATAGAACCTCTCTACCTGGGGGTAATATTGGAGATCCAGTATGCGTAGAATCTCCTTTCCTTTGTTATCTGCAATTCCCTCCACGAGTTCTCTGAGTTTACCGTTCTCCAGTGCGATTTTTGTCTGGTTGAGTATGAATTCCGTGAAGGAGAAATCCTCAGGCCTATAAGTCTGTGAAATTTTTCCAATTAGCGAGTATGCATCAATCTTCTCTCTGGAATCATCAAAAACATCGTAGCCAAGATATACCAGTGCAGGGATAAGATGTGGCTCCACTCCGGGTGCATAAAAAATTGCACCGTAACCCAAATTCTCCCTCAAATTTATAGTATATCGCACAAATTCTTTTGTATCTCTTAGCATATCTGAAATATTTGGAATGAGGTAAAAGTTAGGCATGAGTTCCACAGTATGCTGCTCTACGGATGGTGGATAAAGAATATCTCTTTTTATTTCCCTGTCAAGAATGATAACTCTATTTCCTTTCATTTTAATGTCCTTTCCCACTTTCATAATGGATGGAGTTTCAATGGTGCCTTGGGTAATTTTTGCAAATCCAAATCTCTTTACAAGCATATGACCACTTTTCACTCAAAGTTAAACGGATTTCCGCACTTTACACACTTTCCAGCCCTCTTTGCGCATGGCAAGTGGTAAACCGCACCGCAGTTCTCACAGATCACTATATCCAGACCAGGCAAAATTGTACCTCTGCAGAATGCGCATTTTACCTTTTCTTTGTTTTTCTCAATTCTGAAACCTTTTTTCATCTTAAGCGTGAATTTCTCTCTCTGTCTGTACTCCTTCCCATCGAATCTGGAATAAACGAGGTCCACCATGGTATCTTCGCCCTCCCCCTTGAGCAGGAGGATCTCTATCTCTTCTTCCCTGCCCTTTTCCACCTTGGGGATTTCTATGCTTCCCTCGCTACGATACCCTCCAGAAATCTCAAATCGAATGTTCAGAGCGTCCACAGTGCCAGTATTTTTGAGATGGATTTTAGCATGGTATCTTTCTTCCGCCTTTCCATCCAGTTCCAAGCGAACTTCCAATTTGGGAGTAAGGGAATCCATGTACCCCTTTGCCTCAGAGGTAAGTTTTTCAACCTCTGCACGGGCTTTCTGGATATCCGTTATATTGGAAAGTATGGTTTTTAACTCTGCCACATATTTCTGCACGTTTATTCCAATATTCGCCATCTGTACCAGCAATTCTTTAAGTTCTCTCACTCTGGTATTGAATTCCTGTACATTGAGTCTGTAGTTGGCCACATAATTTTCTGCTTCATTCAATACGTCTATAGCCCCCATATATTTTTCTCCTTTAATTAAATTCTCTATCTTCTTGGAATATTCTTCTGCCCTGGCCTTAGAGAACCTTGAGACTATCTTTTTCATTTTTTCTTTCTGCGCACTGAGATATTCTGCCAGATAGGTCTTCAGATTGTTTTCAAGAGATTCTATTTTATTTAATGCATCCATACTTTCCATACTCTCTCCACTCAAGGCGGAAATCTTTTCATAATATTCATTTACATCTACGCCCTTGCTTTCATATTCCTTCAGGATATTCTTCAACTCCTCTATTTTATTATTGGCCAATTGTGGCACAAGTGCGTTCAGTTCTTTCATAATCTCTCCTTGAAGTTGTATGAAAGCCTCCATATCTTTCTCTTTCAAAACAGAGAGTTCCTCAATATTCTTCTTCACCTTCTCCGGAATTTCCACGCCCGAATTCTCCAGTGATTTCATCTTTTTCCTTGTTTCATCAACCATCTCCTGGCTCTTCCTTGCCACGAGTTTTTCAGCATCATTGGAAAAGGATGAGAGTTGTACCTTTAATCCCTCAATATCCTCATCCTCGAAGAGTTTAAGGAGTTTGTTTATGCGCTCCTCCATCTGCTTTTCAAGACCAAACATGGTGAGTTTTTTCATCTCCTTCTCGAACACCTCTCGATACTGAGCAAGTGCAGAATCTAAAAGTTTTCTTGCCTCCCTATAGCACTCTTCTACCAATTTGTATGCCTGTTCATAATGCAACTTCTGAAACTCTCTCCTCGCATCATTGAAAAGTTTGAGTATTCTCTTAACATCCATATTCGCTCGATGCGCTTTCACCACAATTTTCTTTATAGTCTCGTTTCTCTCCTTTATCTTTTCTGTTATGCTGGATATGTTCCATAGTTCTTCATTGACTGCCATGGACTTCTCTATACTCTTCAGATATTCCCCCTTGAGGAAAAGATCCTTTGCCTCCTGATAGTTCTTAAGGGTTTCCAGAGGAAGTAGAGTTTTCATTTTCTTGGTTTTTGTCTCCACTCTCTTAAGAATAGCGTAGGCTAAACTCTTCTGAATTTCATAATTTTCTATTTCCTCCATAGCCTCCAACGCCTTTGTAAGAGCATCTTTGAACTCTCCCTTTCTCAAGAATTCCTTTGCGCGGTTTAATATGCTTTCTGCAGCGGTTACATCTGTCCCACTTCTTCGCAAAGTATTAAGTTTTGAATCAACGCTCTCTACCACCCCGCTTATTTTTTCCTCTATTCCCTTCTCTATACCTTTTATCTGCTCTTTGGCTATATTTTCAGCCTCCTCCATGGTAGGTGCATTGGCGATGGCACTCATATCTACGTATTTCTCCGCATCCACACCCATTGAGGATGCAAAGTTCAACCTATTCTTTATTTCTTCAATAAGTTCTTTTACTCTTTCCTTGCGTCTTTTTACGTCTTCTATCCGTCTATCAAGTTTATTTAAATATTCGTATGCTTTCACCAGATTTCCCCCCGAAAGATAATCTTTAACTCTTTTAAGAGTATTTTCCTCATCACTTATAGGATAGTGCTCCTCCTTGAGAGATTGCACATCTTTTTCTATATTTTTTACCAAATCTTCCATTGCTTCCTGGAGTATGGTACGTAATTGTTGAAGAACCTTTTCACCGCTAACAATTGCTTCCTCTACTTTTTTCTTTTTATAAAGTTTGATAAACTCCTTGGTCATCCTAGAATACTCTCTATATAAATTGAAGTACTTGGAAACTTTTTCTAAAGAGGATATCTCTTTATAG